>JAZSMN010000013.1:0-17880 GCA_045535925.1 Eubacteriales bacterium | reverse complement strand
TGGCACAATATCAATATCATAGAGGAACTTTGCCCAGAAACGAGAATAAAGCAAGTGAAGAGTGGTATGCTCCATACCGCCGTTGTACCAGTCAACAGGCATCCAGTATTCAAGTGCCTCCTTGGAAGCGAGAGCCTCATTGTTGTGGGGATCGCAATAACGAAGGAAGTACCAGGAAGAGCCTGCCCACTGGGGCATGGTGTCGGTCTCTCTTGTTGCCTCGCCACCGCACTTGGGGCAGGAGCACTTAAGCCAATCACTCATAAGAGCCAGAGGCGACTCGCCTGTCTCGGTAGGCTCGTAGGAAGCAACATCGGGAAGCTCAAGAGGAAGCTCGCTCTCGGGGATAGCAACCCAGCCACACTTCGGGCAGTTAACAACAGTGATAGGCTCGCCCCAATATCTCTGGCGAGAGAATACCCAGTCACGAAGCTTGAAGTTGACTCTTGCAGTACCAATTCCCTTTTCTTCAAGGAACTCTATCATCTTCTTTTTAGCCTCTTCAACTTCAAGACCGGTTATAAAACCGGAGTTTACAAGCACACCGGTAGCCACATCAGTAAAAGCAGCCTCCTCTACATTACCACCAGCAACAACCTCGACAATAGGA
Source organism: Eubacteriales bacterium (assembly GCA_045535925.1). Classification (GTDB taxonomy): domain Bacteria; phylum Bacillota; class Clostridia; order Oscillospirales; family CAG-272; genus UBA1740. Next base: position 17,270 of record JAZSMN010000013.1, on the reverse strand, counting down.
AGACCAAACTTCTTTGCGAAGTCCCAGTCTCTCTCATCGTGGGCAGGAACCGCCATAATAGCACCGGTACCGTATCCTGCGAGAACGTAGTCGGAAATAAAGATAGGAATTTCCTTGCCGTTAGCGGGGTTGATAGCCTTAAGACCACGAAGCTCCACACCGGTCTTGTCCTTAACAAGCTCGGTACGCTCAAAGTCGGACTTTCTTGCCGCCTGCTCCTTGTATGCAACTACATCGTCATAATTCTCGATAAGAGCCTTGTTCTTCTCGACAAAAGCATGCTCGGGAGCGATAACCATATATGTCGCACCAAAGAGGGTGTCGCATCTTGTGGTATATACGCGGAGCTTGTCACCTGTGGTGGTCTGGAAGTCAATCTCGGCACCAAAGCTGCGGCCTATCCAGTTAATCTGCTGTGTCTTAACTCTATCGATAAAGTCAAGGCCGTCAAGACCGTCGATAAGCTTGTTCGCATACTCGGTAATCTTGAGCATCCATTGGCTCTTTACCTTTCTGATTACAGGTGCGCCACATCTTTCGCAAACACCGTTTACAACCTCCTCGTTTGCAAGAACGACCTTGCAAGAGGTACAGAAGTTAACAGCCATCTCCTTCTTGTAAGCAAGACCCGCCTTAAACAGCTGGAGGAATATCCACTGGGTCCACTTGTAGTAGGAGGGATCGGTGGTGTTTATCTCACGCGACCAGTCGAAGGAAAGACCAAGAGCCTTAAGCTGTGCCTTAAAGCGCGCCACGTTGTTGGCGGTGACAATCTTGGGGTGAATCTTATTCTTAATAGCAAAGTTCTCGGTAGGAAGACCAAAAGCGTCCCAACCCATAGGGAAAAGAACGTTGTAGCCCTGCATTCTCTTCTTTCTTGATACAATATCAAGAGCGGTGTAAGGGCGAGGGTGACCTACGTGAAGTCCCTGTCCCGAGGGATAAGGGAACTCAACAAGAGTGTAATACTTGGGGAGAGTGAAATCCTGCTTTGCACTAAAAGCATCTGCCTCATCCCATTTTCTTTGCCATCTTTTTTCAATACGGGAATAATCGTAAAGCATCTTTATATCCTCTTTATTTATTAGTTTGCAATTTTTCGTCAACTTCCTTCTCAAGCTCGGATATATCTATCCTACCATCCACTGGAAGCAGTCGCTCAAAGTTGTAGAAGGAGCGAGACTCCTTGTCAAACACATTGACAATAACATCCATATAATCGACAAGTATCCAGGTTGCACCCCTTTTACCCTCGATTCTCTCAGGGTCTCTACCACGAAGACCTATCATATAGGCAACGTCGTCAGCCAGCGAGCCAACGTGTGTGGAGGACCTACCGGTAACATTTACATAAAAATCAGTAACAGAGGTTGTCTCTCTTACATCAAAGAGGGTCACATCTATACCCTTTTTCTCAATTAGAACCTTTACAATTTCCTTCGCGAGAACCTCGGAGGATACCTTTTCGAGTTCTGTAGTCTTTTCTGTCTGCATATTAGCCTTTCTAACTATCTGCGCTCGGAATCACAATTTTTGTAAGAGCCGAGTCATCATAAATCCTAAAGTTTATACTTTTCGAGTTATAAATATCCAAAAGTGCTTTTTCTCCCCTTGGCATAAGCGTCCCCACCTTGTCAAAGGCAGAAACCGAAAACCCAAGAGTATTTAATAGCTCTATCCCCGCCCGTCTGTTAGCGACAAAGTAGGAAACATTACCGCTTGTATTAGCCTCCCCGGGTAGATTTGCGTACTTTACCTTCGCGTCCACAAGTCTGCCGTTTTTCTTAAAGGCTATGCCAAAAAGGTCGGTGAACTTTATATTTGTTACAACACCCTCTCCAGAGTCGCACATCATTTTTATGGCGGTTGAGGGATTTATTGATCCTTTCAATTTGGTTATAAAAGCCGAAAGGAAAAGCTTTTGTGCGTCTATTCGCCCAAGGTCGCCAAGCGCATAGCCTCGCCGATACCTAACAAAGGAGATAGCCTCCCCACCACTAAAGTGGTGCGTACCCTTTTTAATTTCAATATCAATGCCCCCCTTGTCGTCCTTGTATACAAAATCCTGCGGGAATGTAATATCCACTCCACCAATATGGTCGACAAGTCGCGAGAAGGCATCTGCCGTCACTCCGATAAATCCGTCTATCCCGACACCAAAGCTGGCACTAACAAAGTCACAAAGCCCTAAAAGAGCCCCATATCCGTCCTTTTTCTCGCCCTTCAGCCTCGGATACACACCGTTTATCTTCATCCCTTCCCCGCCATAGAACACATAGGTATCGCGTGGAATTTGAACAAAGGAAGCCTCGTTTGTCGAGGTATGAAAGCTTGCTAAAATTATCGCATCGGTGTTTTCATAAGCATCATCGAAGCCGACTATCAAATAAGTATACCTATTTTTAAGAGCCACCTCGGCGTTGTAGCTCTGCACAGCACAAGCAACAAGCCCCTTGCCGAATGAGAGGCAAAAAGCTATTAGCAAAACTAAAATTATAATTCTTTTCATAAAAACTCCTACATTTTTTGTAGTTAGTTTTACCAAAGAGAATTAAAATAATATTTGCTAAATTAAGCCCAGAAAGGCATTTTTTGTTTTATATGTCCTTTGGTTTACCGAGATACCCCTTTTACTCAAGGACTCGATAGTATAATCGATAGACATAACCGTCGCACGGTGAAGAGCGCGAATTTGCTCTTCCCTATTAGTTGCTGATGAAATCTCCTTAATAAGAATATCCCTCGTCTTTATACAGGAAGGATAGGTTCTTCCCTCCTCGATATAATCCGAGATAAAAATTATCTCATCAAACAGCGACATATTTTCGTCGCCAAGGGTGTGATTAAATACCGCTCCGAGTATTTTTTCACTTGCAAAAAGTGGGAAATCGCGCTTAATTATCCCCATCCCTGCGAAGGAGTGAAGTGCAGGCAGAGTAGAAAGGTCCTCATCAGTAAGACCCTCGCACTCGCCGGCAAGACTGAGCTGTTCCTCCTTGGGTATTTCCTTTGCCACATCGTGTAAAAGTGCCGCCGCCCTTATTTCCATAACCTCGCCCTGCAAAAGGATTTCTGCGAGAAATTTTGCCATTTTCTCAACACCGAGAGTGTGCAAAAATCGGCTTTCCCCCATATATCCCTTCACCTTTTCGCGAAGTTCGTCAAGTATTCTCTCGTCTATCACTTCTCCACCTCGTATAGGCGATTTTCTTTGATATAACGGTAGACCTCGGGAGGTAGAAACTCACGTCTGTACTCATCGCCCGACGAACGAATTTCGCTCGAAGAGACCTCGAATGGTGCCGAGTTAATCTCGTATATTTTCGCGCCAAACTCTCTTCTAAACATTTCGCACTTTTCATTTACAGCAAGAGCCACGTCCTCCCCCGACTCGCGAATTACATAGCAAATCGAGGCAAGCGAGAAGATATAATCATATCTACGCCAGGTGTCGAAAGACAGCAGCATGTCCGAGCCAATGAGCAAGTAAAGCTCGATATCAGGCCTTGACAGCTCCTCTAAAGTCAGGTAGGTATAGCTTTTACCACCGCGCCTGATCTCCATATCCGATATCTTTACCTTGTCAATATGCGAAAAGGCAAGCTCGCACATTTTCAGCCTCCCCTCGGCACTAACCGAGCCGCTATACGCCTTGTGCGGAGGGATATCGTCGGGGATTATAAGAAGCTCATCAAGAGCCATTTGCTGGCAAAACGCCTCGGCGACAAAGGTATGTCCCTTGTGCGGTGGATTAAATGTACCACCATAAATGCCTACTCGCTTCTTCCTCGTCATGGCAGTTCGATGCGCTTTTTCTTTTCCGACTCTTTGTAAAGGACGAATTTCGAGCCAACGCAAGAGACTACATCACAGCCAATAGCCTCAGCAATTTCTGTCGCCGCATCCGAAGCACGATATCCGCTATTTTCAAGGACTCTGGCCTTGATAAGTTCTCTTGCTTCAAGAGCATTTGCTATCTGCAGACAAATCTCCTCGGTTACACCGCCCTTGCCTATTTGGAAAATAGTATCAAGACTATTAGATAATTTTCTCAAATATGCTCTTTGTTTACTTGTTAACATATTTTATTCCTTAATTTTCTTTTTCAAACAATGCCCTCGAAAACTCCTCGGCATTGAAAGGCTTCATATCGTCGATTTGCTCGCCGACACCGATAAACTTGACAGGAATACCAAGCTCCTGCTTTATCGAAAGGACAATTCCGCCCTTTGCAGTACCGTCAAGCTTTGTAAGGACAAGTCCTGTGATATTAGCCGAGCCCTTAAACTCCTTGGCCTGCATTACAGCATTCTGGCCTGTTGTCGCATCAAGAACAAGCAGGGTCTCGCGAGAACAACCGGGAAGCTCACGGGAGATAACACGGTCAATCTTCGCAAGCTCATCCATAAGGTTCTTCTTGTTGTGAAGTCGTCCTGCGGTATCGATAATAAGCACATCCGCCTTTCTCGACTTGACGGCGTTTATTGCGTCAAAGACAACCGACGCAGGGTCGGCACCCGCCGACTGCTTAACAATTTCAACACCGGCTCTCTCGCACCAAACAGTAAGCTGCTCTGCCGCCGCCGCGCGGAAGGTATCTGCCGCCGCAACAATAACCCTCTTGCCCCCTCTTTTAAGCTCTGCGCTTATCTTACCGATAGAGGTGGTCTTGCCCACACCGTTTACGCCGATAACAAGGATTACAGAGGGCTTAGTATCGAGCTTGAGAGGCTCGTGCTCGCCAACCATTCGCATAAGTATGGCAAGAAGCTCTTCCTTTACCACGGCACCGTCCTTAATGCGCTTGTCCTTTACTGTCTCTCGAAGCTCGTCAAGAATCTCTTCGGTTGCAGAAAAACCAATATCCGCACCAATAAGCAATTCCTCGAGCTCCTCGAAGAGTTCCTCGTCCACCTTGACAAACATCTTAAAGAAGTCGTCAAGCTTACCCATTATTGCGTTTTTGGTCTTATTCAGACCCTCTTTCAATTTGTCAAAGAACCCCATCTAAAAGCTCCTTCTGCTTTCCTTCAATTTCGTTTACATTAAGCTCGATGCACTGGGAGATACCTCTCTGTGGCATCGTTACACCGTACAGGCGGTCACCAATTTCCATAGTACCGCGGCGGTGAGTAATAAGGATAAACTGTGTATCCTCGCTAAGACGCTTTACATACTCGCCAAATCTAAATACGTTAACCTCATCAAGCGCCGCCTCTATCTCGTCAAGGATACAGAAGGGCGTGGGGTTAACCTTAAGAATAGCAAACAGAAGCGCGATGGCAACAAAGGACTGCTCACCACCCGAAAGCAAGGACATACTCTTGATAATCTTTCCGGGAGGCGCCGCCTTGATCTCAATACCGGAGGTAAGAACATCGGTAGGATCGGTAAGCGAAAGCTCTGCATTACCACCACCAAACAGGTCTCTGAATGTGATAGCAAAGTTCTTGTTGATAGCATTAAATGCCTCGACAAAGCTACTTCTCATCTCCTGCTCTATTCGGTTGATGATTTCTACAAGCTCATCCCTCGACTTTGTAAGGTCAATATACTGGGTGTTCATATAGTCGTATCTCGACTTAACCTCGGCATATTCTTCTATCGACTTGGGGTTGAAGTTACCTATCGAACGAAGCCTTGACTTGCAATGTGCCTGCGTCTTTGCCACCTCGTCGCGATTTTCCTCGGTTACGGGGGGGTACTGCATAGCGACTGCATCCTCGTAGCTCATCTCGTACTCGTCATAAAGCTGGCTACCAAGATCTGCCTGCTTTTCAAGAAGCTTGTCAAGGGTGGTTCTGGTCTTTGTAGCATACTCAAAGAGTGTCTGGTTGCTTGCGGTCTTTTCCTTGATTTGAATGCGAACATTGTTCATCTCGCGCTCAAACTCGTTGCCGCCCTCTTCCACATCACGTCTTTGTGCAGTAAGCTCTTTAAATCTCGCCTCCAGAGCCTCATACTCCTGACTTCTCTCGCTCTTTGCCGTATCAATGCCCGCTCTCTTTGCATTAAGCGAGTCAATTCTAATCTGTTGCTGACGCTTTTCTTCCAGAAGCTCGGCGATACGCTCGTCAATATTTGTAACGAACTGCATAACGCCCTCGATTTCCTTCTTGGATTCGGCGATTTTTACATTGGTCTCATTTGCCTTTGCAACTACCTCTTCTCGCTTGTCGTCAACCTCATAGAGCTCGGTCTGTCTCTTTATTCTAAATTCCTTGTATGCCTCGATTTTCTCGTAGGTCTCTTCAAGCTCGTGGCCGAGTCTTATTATCTCTTCCTCTGCCCTTGCCTTACCACTTACAAGATTATCGTAATCCTGACGGAATTTATCAATAATATTCTTGTTAGCCTCGTACTTTGCCGTAGCATTGTCATAGGCCGCAAACTGCGAACGAGAAAGGGTAAGAAGGATATCCTTGTCCTCCTCTGCAAGCTTGCGATTGTTCTCTGCTTCCTTAAGCTCTGTCTCAATCTCAGCAAGAGCCTCTACCATTTCGGAAATGCGCTTTTGAAGAGCGGCGCTCTTATTGTTAAGCTCGTTAATCTCGTTAACTCTTGACAAAAGACCGCTGTCTCTCTTGGCACTACCACCGGTAAAGGAACCGCCCGCATTGATAACCTGGCCGTCAAGGGTAACCATCTTAACCTTGTAGCCTATCTTCTTAGCCGCAGCATTTGCGTTGTCGATATTGTCAAACACAAGTGTACGAAGCAGCAAAAATTCGATAATTGTGCGATATTTTTTGTCCACTCCAACAAGAGTGTCTGCTCTACCAATAAAGCCGGGCATCTTTCTTGCTGCCTTGCTCTCTTCGCTCTCGTTAGGCACTCTAATAGTAGAAATAGGATAGAAAGTAATTCTACCTGCGTTAGCTCTCTTAAGAGCCTTCATTGCCGCCTTCGCCGTCTGGTCGGTGTCAACAACAATGTTCTGCAGGCTTGCACCAAGAGCCATATCAATAGCGGTGACATAGTCCTTTTCCACCGAGATAATGGTAGAGAGAGGTCCATAGATTTCGCCCTCAATATTTCCTGCACCAAACTCGCGCATAACAAACTTAACGCTATCATAGTAGCCGTCAAAATGCTCGTTCATACGAGAAAGTGCATCCGCTCTCTGCAAGAGTGCATCCTTTTGTACACGAAGCTCGCCAAGGGAGTCACTAATTTGTGTCTTTTCCTCGGTCAGGCTCTCGATTTTTTCAGAGCTTTCGGCAATAATAGCCTCTTTCTCATCTATCTGCACGCGGAATTCCCTGGTCGCCTCTTCGCACCTTTCCGCCTCAATACGAAGCTTCTCGCCTTCGCTCTCATACTCGGCAATCTCTGCCTCAATATCCTTGGTCTTTGTACCATCGGACAGTGAGGAGGAGGTAAGCATCTCAATTCTCGCCTTAATCTCTGCGGCAATACCCTCTTCTACGCGAAGGTCATCAAGAGCATCCTCGATTTCCTTGTTCATCGCTGCAATCCGGTCGGAGAGCTCCTGTTGCTCGGTCAAATAGCCAAATCTAATGTCCGAAAGCTCGGCAAGCACCTCGTCGATAGCCGCCTTTTTAGAGAGATATTGCTCTTTAGACCCGTTAAGGGTCGCGATGCTTGTCTCTATCTCGGAAATTCTCTTGTTACAGTCCTCGATAAGCTCCAGCGAACGGGAAAACTCAAAGTCTGCCGCTCTCATAGAGTTGTCGAGGTCGTGAAGCATAGTGGTAGTCCTTTGAATTTCGGAAAGCAGTTCTTCGCTCTTCTGCTTGTTCAAAATAGACTTGGTATACAGGGTTTCCTGCTGTGCTTCAAGGTCGGAGAGTATCTGTCTGACAATATCAAGCTCGTGCTCTGCGAGTCGCCAAGCCTTGTCCGCCTCTTCTATATCCTCTAAAATTTTCTTTGTATCATAGAGCCAAAGAGAAACATCCGCTCTCTTTTTCTCCTCATAGATAGCCAAGCCCTGGCGCGCTCTTTCCGCCTCTTTTTCAAGAGGGCCAACGCGGGACTCAAGCTCAAGTCTTATATCATTAAGTCTATCAAGGTTTTCGCTAGTGGCCTTAAGCTTGGACTCGGTAGCCTCTTTTCTCTCACGATACTTGGCAATACCCGATGCCTCCTCGAATATATGACGGCGCTCCTCGCTCTTTTTACCAACAATCTCCTGTACCTTACCCTGTCCAATTACCGAATAACCCTCACGGCCTACTCCGGTATCAAGGAACAAGGAATATATATCCTTAAGGCGCTTTGACTCGCGGTTGATAAGGTATTCACTCTCACCGGTTCTGTAATATCTTCTTGTTACAGTAACCTCGTCGGTATCTATATCAAGCCTGTTGTCAGGATCGGTATTATCAAAGGTGATAGAAACCTCGGCAAAACCCATAGGACGCCTGTCGTCTGTTCCGCCAAAAATAACATCTTCCATCTTCGTACCACGGATATTACGGCTGTTTCTCTCGCCCAAAACCCAACGCATAGCATCCGAAATATTCGACTTACCGCTTCCGTTAGGGCCTACTATTACCGTAGCGCCGCGCTCAAAGGTAAGCACCGTTCTATTGGGGAAAGACTTAAATCCGTGAAGCTCCAATGATTTTAAGTACATCCTCTATTGTCCTCCTCTCCTAAAATTTTAATCTCGAAGTCGGATAAATTCTCATTTTCCGAGATTTTTACCCATTTTAAATTATATTTTTTCTTAATAAACTCTATATTTATTCTTTTTTGCCCTATCGCACGAGAAAGAAATCCTCGTCCGACCTCAATATGTACACCCTCGGTGGGTATAACTTTTAGCCCTTCAATTGCCTCAAGCATTCTCCCAAGCATCACACGTCCCTCGACAAGCTCACCAAGAGCCGAATGGTTTGGCCCACCATAGTAGGTTTCTTCTGCCCTTAAGTTCTCCGAGGCACAAAGACCTACTCGAATAATTTTTACACCTTTTTTTAAGAAGTAGTCATAGACAAGCGCCGACCTCTCGACCGCGTCCTCAAGACCCAGGGGTGTGTACTTACCGAAAAGGCACATTTGGTATAGCTCAGTGTCCTTAAATACAACAGTAGGATAAATTCTCGCATAGGTTGCACCCACAGAGGCGATAAACTCGGCTGTTGCCAACTCGTCCTTTATTGTCGAGCCGGGCAGTCCAATCATCATCTGTCCCACTAAATCAAAGCCCGCGTCTACAAGCATCCTGCACGCCTTTACCTCATCGGCAAAAAGGTGTCCACGCTTTGTAACTCTAAGCACCTCGTCCTTTGCACTTTGAAGACCTAACTCAACGGTTTTTACCGAGTATTTCTTCAAAACAGAGATAATTTCCTCGTTTATATAGTCGGGACGAGTCGAGAGCCTAATGCTCGTGACCCTACCAAGAGTGACATACTCCTCGGCTATATCAAGCAGTGAAATCATCAAAGAGCGCTCAATTCCCGTAAAAGAGCCGCCAAAAAAGGCTATCTCGCATTCATCACTTGGCTCAACAGTAGAGAGCACCTGTTCTATCTCCCCTCTTATACTATCCGCACGAAATTCGCTCTTGCCACTTATAGTACGCTGGTTACAAAACACACACATATTAGGACAGCCAAGGTGAGGGATAAAAATCGGTATATTTATATGCCTACTCATGTTTGCCAATACCAAAGAGAGACAGCGCCTCTTTTGCCGCGTTCATCTCTGCCATTCGCTTTGTAGTACCTGTGCCTGTGCCGACTTTGTTATTATTTATATAGGCGTGGGCGGTGAAGGTCTTGTCGTGCTCGGGTCCCTGTTCGGTATATTCGTACCGCAAAACAGAGCCGGCGTTTTTCTCGACAAACTGTTGCAGGGTGGTCTTGTAGTCGGTTATACCCGATTTTGCAATCTGTTCTATCTCGCCCTCAAGCAAAAGGCGAACCACCGAAGAATACTTTAGTCCCTTGCCACTCTCTCGGTCATCTGTGTAGACAGCACCTATCAAAGCCTCAAGAGCATTTGCCAGAATCTTCGGGTTTTTGCGCAGTCCTATTCCCTCCTCGGACAAGCCTATATTTAGGTAATCGCCCAGCGAAATTTTCATAGCAACCGAGGCAAGTGTCGCCTCGCAAACCAGTTTTTGGCGCATCTTTGTAAGTGTGCCCTCGCCCTGCCTTCTAAATCTATCAAAGAGAAGCTCGGAGATTACGATTTGGAGCACCGCATCACCCAAAAACTCCAGCGATTCGTTTGACTCTGCGCGTATTCCCCTCGACCTCATCTCGTTTGTGTAGGAGGAATGTGTCAGGGCTGAGTCAAGCAGTTTAAGGTCGTGAAAATCATATCCGATTTCACGCATAAGGCAAACTATATCCTTGCCAATAGCCATATTTCCTCCCATAGTTTTTCTATATTTAGTTAGCTTTGAATCTCGAATTGTTCACTTATCGACCTATCTCTATCGTCAAGCATCTTTTTCTCGTCGTAGTCTCTTGCGAAGGTAATAATATCCTCTATTATTCCTGTTTCTACATAGTGGATAGCCTGTCTTACCGCATTTTTGATAGCCAAGGCATCCGACGAGCCGTGCGCCTTGATAACAGGCTTCAAAATACCAAGAAGAGGCGCGCCGCCGTGCTCGGAGGCGTCAAACTTTTTCTTCATCTCCTTGATTTTACCCGAAAGGGTAAGAGCCGAAACCGAGGTAAGGATATTAGAGGTAATAACCTCCTTAAGTGTCCTCATAAGGAACTTGCCCATACCCTCGACGGTTTTAAGGAATATATTGCCGGAAAATCCGTCTGTAACAAGCACGTCACACACATCAAAGGGCACTTCCTTGCCCTCAACGTTGCCGACAAACTCAAGCCCCGACTCCGAGAGCATCTGGTAGGACTCGATTTGAAGCGAATTGCCCTTGTTGTACTCGGTACCGTTGTTAAGCTGACCAATTCTCGGTCTGTCAATGCCGTATATCTTCTCCATATACTTGGCACCCATAAAGGCAAACTGGCAGATATTGTCCGAGCTTACAGTAAGGTTAGCACCCGAGTCCATAAGTAAAACGGGGTTAGACAGCGGAAGCACCGAGGCAATAGCCGCACGGTTAATACCGGGAATTCTGCGACAAATGATAGTCGCACCGGTAATAAGCGCACCGGTATTTCCCGCGCTAACAAAGGCATCGACCTCGCCATTATGCAACGCCTTAAGGCCCACACCCATAGAGGAGCCTCGCTTGTCACGGACGACAGAAAGAGGATTATCCTCCATTGTTATAACCATAGAGGCACTGATAATCTCAATACCCTTTAGGTCAATATCATTAGTAACAGCTACGTTCGAGATAATATTTTCATCTCCAACAAGAACAATTGTATGCTCGCTGTATTCACGAGCAGCATGAGCGGCACCCTTGATTATCTCAAGAGGAGCATTATCTCCACTCATAGCATCAACACAAATTCTCATCTGTACATAAGAAAGCAAATTGAGTCTTCAAAAGCTCTAAAGAACGAACGGCATATGCGTCGTTTCTTGCCTTCTTTCCTCCTTTAACTTTATTTTTAAGAGGTGCTATAATTCCAAAGTTTGCATTCATCGGCTGGAAGGATGAAGAAATTCCACCCTCGCTAACATAGCTTGCAAGAGCACCAATTTCGGTCTTTGGAGTAAAGACCACAGCCTCCTTACCGAGCGCCTTAAGCGCCGCATTCAGTCCCGCCACAAAGCCGGAGGATGCCGACTCTACATACCCCTCCACACCGGTCATCTGCCCTGCAAAGAACAGGTTTGGATGCTTCACGGTAGCATAGGTATCCGTGAGGAACCCGGGCGAATTAATGTAAGTATTACGGTGCATAACACCATAGCGGAAGAAATCTGCGTTTTCAAGTCCGGGGATAAGTCCAAAGACTCGTCTTTGTTCGCCAAAGGTCAGGTGAGTCTGGAAGCCGACTATGTTGTACATAGTTCCTTCTTTGTTTTCCCTACGCAGCTGAACGGTAGCAAAGGCATCCTCGCCGGTAGCAGGGGTAGGAAGTCCCACGGGCTTCATTGGCCCAAAGCGGAGTGTGTCATAACCACGAGAGGCCATAACCTCCACGGGCATACAGCCCTCAAACACAGTAAGGTTCTCTTGCATCTCTTGGTCAAAGGCCTTCATCTGTGCAACCTCGGCACTTATAAGGGCATTATAGAAAACATCATACTCCTCTTTTGTCATAGGACAGTTGAGGTAGTCCTCGGGGTTGCCCTTGCCGTATCTTGATGCAAAGAATGCCTTTGTCATATCAATAGACGAAAAGTCTATGATAGGTGCCGCCGCATCAAAGAAGTGGAGCTCGCCGCCACCGGTAATCTCGCTTATCCTCTTCGCCATAGCATCCGAGGTAAGCGGTCCTGTGGCTACAACCGTAACAACATCGGTGTCAATCTCGTCAACCTCTTTATTTATTACAGTAATAAGCGGATGATTCTTAATCTTTTCGGTTATATATCTGCTAAACTCCTCGCGGTTTACAGCCAGGGCGCTTCCTGCGGGAACGGATGTATTATACGCCGCCTCAATAATAAGCGAGCCTAAAATTCGCATCTCCTCTTTTAAGAGGCCGACGGCATTATTAAGCTGGTTAGAACGCAAAGAGTTGGAGCAAACAAGCTCAGCAAAGCCATCGGTGTGATGCGCGGGGGTATACTTGTGCGGCTTCATCTCATAGAGCTCTACACGAACCCCCATTCTCGCCGCCTGCCAAGCCGCCTCACAACCCGCAAGACCCGCTCCAATAATTCTAATACAAGTCTCACTCATCACTCTATTACCGTCATTTCTTCGTCTCTTTTGTATCCACAGCCAGTCTTTTTGCAGACTACACTCTTTCTCGTCTTGCGATAATAAAGCATAGAGCCACAGTCGGGGCATTTTTCAGGAATAGGCATATCCCAGGAGGAAAAATCGCACTCGGGATAGCTCTCGCAGCTGTAAAATACCATCTTACCCTTGCCGTGTCTTGCCAAAATCTTGGACGAGCAGATAGGACAAGGAACATCAAGCGAGGTTATCTTCTGCTTGGTAAAGCGGCATTCGGGATAATTCACGCAAGCATAGAATGTGCCAAACTTTCCGTGACGGACAACCATTTCGCCGCCGCACTCCTCACACTTAAAGCCTGCAAATTCGTGCTTTATCTCTTCGACGGGCTGGACATTTCCGCTCTTGTCGACCGCTCTTGTATTTTTACATTCCGGGAATCTTGGGCAGGCGAGGAATTTACCAAACTTACCCTCCTTGTATACCATTCTTGCCCCACACTTGTCGCATATAACATCGCTCTCATCCAGGGGCAGATTTACCTTTTCCTTGCCGTCGGCTTCCTTTGTCGCCGCCTCAAGATTTTCGGCAAACTCGGTATAGAAGTCACCAATGACCTCTTCTATTGTATTCTTCCCGTTTTCAATAGCGTCAAGCTCGCTCTCCATAGTAGCGGTAAACTCATAGTCTATTATTCTCGGGAAATATTTTTTCATAAAGTTGGTAGTAATCTCGCCAAGAGGCGTAGCTACAAGCATTTTGCCCTCTCTCTTTACATACTGTCTTGAAGTAATAATAGAGATTATAGGCGCGTAGGTCGAGGGTCGACCAATGCCGTTTTCTTCAAGGAACTTAATAAGAGATGCCTCGGTATATCTTGGCGGAGGCTCGGTAAAGTGCTGCTCGACAATAATATCGTTTATCGAGAGCACCTGATTTTCCTCTACATTAGGAAGGCTTGAGAGATTTATATCATCGCCATCTCTTCCCTCCTCCTCAATCATATCGTCAGAGTAGAGGTTTAAGAAGCCCTTGGATTTGATAACATAGCCGCCGGTCTTGAAGATATATCCCGAGTTTTCTACCTCGACAGTCACGGTATCCAGCTCGGCATACTTCATCTGGCTTGCCAAAAAGCGCTCCCAAATAAGGCGATAGAGCCTGTACTGGTCATTGGTGAGCATCTTTCTTATAGATTTAGGAGATATAGCCACATTCGAGGGACGAATAGCCTCGTGCGCGTCCTGAGAGTTGTTGTTGCTTCTATAATTCCTAACAACCTCAGGCAGACATTCCTCGCCAAAGTTGCACGCAATATACTCTCTCGCCGACTCCTGCGCGGCGACAGCTATACGGAGCGAGTCGGTACGCATATAGGTGATAAGACCCTGCACACCACCAAACTCGGCACCGAGGTTAAGACCATCGTAGAGCTCCTGTGCTACCTTCATAGTCTTTTGCGATTGGAAGCCAAGCCTCTTTGAAGCCTCCTGCTGAAGAGTGGAGGTAGTAAAAGGAGGTGCTGGCATCCTGTGTTTTATCGCGTGCTTAACAGAGGTTACGACAAATTTACCTTCCGCATTCCTCTTTCTGACAACCTCGGCCTCCTGGCTGTTACCAATCTTTACTCTACCCTCTTTGTCAGAGACGAGCTTTACAGTGATAGGATTACCCTGTGCGTCAAGAAGCACCGCCTCACATGTCCAATACTCGCTTGGAACAAAGGCGCGAATTTCTTCCTCTCTCTCGGCTATTATCCTTGCGGCAACCGACTGCACTCTACCGCCCGAAAGACCGCTCTTCACACTCTTCCAAAGCAGCTCAGAGAGGTTAAAGCCCACGAGTCTGTCTAAAATTCTACGAGCCTGCTGCGAGTTTACGAGCTCCTCGTTGATAGGACGAGGGTTCTTGATAGCCTCTTTTACGGCAGATTTTGTTATTTCGTTAAAGGTAATTCTGCAAGCTGTACCTGGGGGGATACCAAGCTGGGACGCTATATGCCAGGAGATAGCCTCACCCTCACGGTCAGGGTCGGTCGCAAGGAAAACTCTTGTGGCATTTTTTGCCTCACGGCGAAGCTCCTTGATTACATCACCCTTGCCTCGTATATTTATATAGTGGGGCTTAAAGCCGTTTTCCACATCAATACCGAGTGTGCTTTTGGGCAAATCTCTTATATGTCCCTTGGATGCAATTACTCTATAATTCGAGCCAAGATAACTCTTTATTGTCGTCGCCTTTGCAGGAGACTCAACTATAACTAAATACGACATTTATATAAAGCGGCAAAACCGCACCTTTCATCTAATATTACGTTTAACTCTATCGCCTGGAAGCATACAAACAAATCCAAAAACCTCAAGCTTTAATAGAATCATCATTACCCTCATCAGGTCAAAGCCCTCGCAAATCAAGGACTCTACCATACAATCACCCTCTATCGGTATAAGCTTGTATATATGAAGCATTTCCTCGGATAAATCGGGAGATTTCGGCAAATCTTGGTGTTTGGGACCGGTCTTTTTCGGCCTGTCGACCTCGGTGGCAGAAATGCCTGTTAAATCTTCACTTTTTTTATTGCTTTCTTTTTTCGGCTCATCGGTGACGTTTTCCTTTACCGACCTTCTCCTTGTGCTCTTCTTCTTGGGTGGAGTAAAGATATCGTCGTCGACAGCAACGCACATAACCGACAGAAAGGAAAGCACCTCTACCATATCGACAAGGGCGGCCTTCGTCAACCTTTGTGGGTCTACTATCGACCTGTTTCTAAACTCAAAGTCGCGGATAACATCCTCTACACTTGTACAGAGGTGCGCTCCCTCTTTTATCAAAATGTGCGAGGCTCTGCTACCCTCGTTTCCTACATTACCCGGGTATGCATAAACGGGCTTGTTTTGCTTTTTAGCATACCTTGCTGTGATAAGCGAGCCACTTCGCTCGCCACCCTCGATAACCACCGTGGCCATAGAAACACCGCTAATAAGCCTGTTTCTCTTTGGGAAATTGTACCTGTTTGGAGGTGTTGACGGAGGAAATTCGGTCATAATACAACCATTTTTGACAACATTTCTGGCGAGAGTAACGTGCCCCTCGGGATAACAGACGTCAATTCCACTACCAAGGAAAACAAGTGTAGGAGCCCCTGCGGCAAGAGCGCCCGCAAGAGCTACACCATCAATACCCATCGCCATACCCGAAACAACCGTGCCACCCACTCTGCCTAAATCATAGCCAAAGTTAAAGGCATTTTTCCTGCCGTAGCTTGACAGATTTCTCGAGCCTACAACAGCACAGGGAAAACAGTTGTTAAAATCGGGAAGCACACCCCTGTAATACAGCAAAACGGGAGGTGTACTAATAAGCTTTAGTGAAAGAGGAAATCGAATGTCATTGTATGTAAGAATACCGACATTTTTATCCCTGCAAAACTCGTATATTTCCTGGGCTCTATCAAGATTTTTAACATAAAGAGCCGAGCAGTCACTCACCTTGGGATTTACAGCTGTTCTAATCTCTTTGTCCGTGGCATTGTATACATCCTCTGCGGTATCAAACACCTTCATCAAATCGCGAAATGTTGTTGTATCCACAGTACAGGCAAGCGAGAGCCAAATCCAATATACAAGTTCGTTCATAATACCCTCTTATCGTTTACTTTGCTCCCACATAAACACCGCCGCCGCCACAGAGGCATTAAGCGATTCGGTGTTTAGACTAATGGGGATATAAACACTCGAGGTGCACATTTTAGATATTTCTTCATCTATTCCGTGTCCCTCGTTGCCAATAACCACGATATCGTTCCTGCCAATATCCACGGTATTGAGCGGTACAGAGTTTTCTCTCAGTTCTGCTGCAAAAAGTCGTCTGCCGTTTGCCTTTGCGGCTTCTATAAAGCTCGGAACATCCGAAAGCACAGTAGTCTTAATCTTAAAAAGACTACCCATAGCACTCCTGATGGTCTTTGGATTGTATAGGTCGGCACAGTCCGAGCTTAATAAAATATGCTCAATACCAAATGCCACCGCACTCCTTATAACCGAGCCAAGGTTGGAGGGGTCACGTACCGAATACAGCAAAAGTGCCCGCTCGTTAGCCTCCAAGAAAAACTCTTCCTTATATATTATATACTTATTGAAGAAAAAGTCAAGATATTTTATGACTGTTATAACACCTTGAGGAGCTTTTTCGGTAGAAATTTTTTCAAAAACCGAGTCCTCGACGATAGTAACACTCACCTCTTTGTGCTCGGGAGCATCCACCCTATGCGAAAGCGCCTCTAATATCTGCACCTTTTTCGAGAGCGCAACATAGATTTCCTCCACAGGAAGACCACCATCGAGGGCCTCAAGAGTGAGCTTTACACCCTCACAGACAAAGCGGCGCTGCTCTGCCCTACCCTTTTTGTCAAGGAGAGCTGCTACACTCTTAATTCTGCCGTTTGCCCTGCTGGTTATAACCAAGTCGGATCGTAGCCATGTCGTTCTGTGAGCCAAGGAGTTGG
>JAZSMN010000249.1:0-1943 GCA_045535925.1 Eubacteriales bacterium | reverse complement strand
TTCCGCCGGACAAAACAGGCAATGCCGCAGATGCTGTAAGACATCCTGCATCTCTGCCCATTACCTCAACTATGGTAACGGCCTTGATAGTGTAAACCGAAACGTCGCGGAGTATCTCCTTGACGGTGGTGGCAACAAATTTCGCCGCAGAGCCAAAACCTGGGGTGTGGTCGGTAGCCATCAAATCGTTGTCAATAGTCTTGGGAATACCTACAACACGAACCTCGTACTCGTGGTCCTTGGCATAGCTTGAGAGCTTAAGCACGGTGTCCATAGAGTCGTTGCCGCCAATGTAGAAGAAATACCTGATATCATACTTTTTGAATATCTCAAGTATTTTTGCATATGTATCGCTATCCTCTTTATGGCTTTTCAGCTTTCTTCTGCAAGAACCAAGAGCCGCGGCAGGAGTAGCCTCCAGGGTACGAAGCTTATCTTCACAATCAAAAACCGACAAAAGGTCGATAAGGTCCTCTTTCAAAAAGCCCTCGATACCATTTCTCATACCATAGAGTTTGTTTATTATTCCCTTACCGTTAGCCTCGATTGCGCCTCTAATAACACCACTTAAGGTAGCATTTATAGCCGAGGTAGGTCCACCAGACTGTCCAACGACTGCGTTACCGCACATATAGCCCATTTAGTCCTACAAAGTTTTTTCTTCATTTTAGCACATATTTAGCATTTTTTCAACAACTTTTAGAAAATTGATCGATTTTACAGAGCGAAAGATAGGGCAAGAGTCTACACAAAAATTTCTCCTTATCAAAGCCGTAATCTAAAAAATACACATGCTCGCATATATCCACCGCTAAAACAGGCTCGGCGGGTGGCTCGCTTTTCTCTTTGCAGGCACAGACCTCTACCCTTCCTCTTTGCATAACTATGTACACAAATCCGCCCTCGCTTGCCATACATACTCTAAACACCTCGTTTAATAGATGCGATACGTCACCATATTGCTTCTTCACAAGCTCGCTGTGCTGGTATTTGATATTAGAAAAGGAATCAAAAAAGATTTTGTGGGCGGATATTTGCTTGTCAAGCTCCCGCATCCTCTCCCTCTCGTCGCTTGCAAGTC
The DNA here is from genome assembly GCA_045535925.1 of Eubacteriales bacterium. Classification (GTDB taxonomy): domain Bacteria; phylum Bacillota; class Clostridia; order Oscillospirales; family CAG-272; genus UBA1740. The sequence goes on along the minus strand of JAZSMN010000249.1, from coordinate 862 downwards.
CTCTGCCTCTAATATAAGAGTCGAAAACCCCGTTTGGATAGCTCTTTTCAAAAATAGACCTGCGTAGTATCAACTTATTAAGATAATCCCTGTGCATTTGCACCGCTCTTTCGGATAATATTTCAACCATATAATCACCTCTTTTCCATTATATGCTCCCCTAAAAAACAAAAAATCCCCTTTTGGGGATTTTTGTAAAAAGAATTAAGAAAGCAACTCTTTTTCGCTAAAGGTGTATTTGCTGTTGCAGAAACGGCACTCTGCGGTAAGCTCACGGGGCTTGCCCTCTGCCTGTTGCTCGTCAAGTAGATTTGCTACCTCGGTCCTACCAAGGGACAAAATCTTCTTTCTCATTCTCTCGCGAGAGCAGTCGCACCTATATTCTACCTCAAGTTTATCAAAGATATCGTATTCAATTCCCTCTAGGGCTATATCGGCAATCTGCTCGTTGGTAAGTCCTCTTTCAAAGAGTGAGGATATGTTGGTAAGGAGAGATGCATTGCGCTCTATTTGGTCAACCGTAGCATCATCGGGGAAAGGCATAAGCTGTATAAGCACGCCACCGGCAGAAAGGCAGGAGTAGTCGGTATCAACACGAACACCAAGCGAGAGGACGGTGGGGATTTGCTCACTCATAGCAAAATAAGTCGCAATATCCTCGGCAATCTCGCCACTTACGATCTCGGTCATACCAGTCTGGATATCACCATCGCCAACGCACTTGACAAAGGAGAGCATTCCTCTACCTACCGCGGCGCCCACGTCAAGCTTGCCGTTGGATTTTTTAGGCGGGTTTGCAAGAGGGTTTTGGATATAACCCTTTACATTACCATAGTAGTCTGCAACAGCAATAATCTTGCCC
>JAZSMN010000049.1:0-11474 GCA_045535925.1 Eubacteriales bacterium | reverse complement strand
AACAAGCATTACGAGCACGAGAACAAGAGACAATATTCTCTTTTTCATAGGGGGATCCTCCTAAAATAAAATTTTTATTATTAAGCTTTTCGCTGTAATAACCTTAAATGATAGATAATAATAGATTTATAAACTTATGTCTTATGTAGGATATACATTGGTGGTAAATCCGGAATTATTCCTTTACACCACCCACATTTACACCCTTGGCAAAGTACTTTTGGATGAAGGGGTAGATGATAAGTATCGGGATAATAGAGCAAACGATAAGAGCATAGATAACCGAGTCGGAGGCGTACGCCTTGTCCCAGCCACCCATATAGTCGGGGTCGCTAAATTCCTCAAGACGAAGACGGATAAATACCTGAAGGGGATGCTCGTTGCCGTTGGATATCATCTGTCTTGCCCAGTAGTAACCGTTCCAGCGAGAGATCGCGAAGAACAGGGCAACCGTCGCAATGGTAGATTTACACATAGGCAGATATACATTTCCAAGCACCTGCATCTCGGTAGCGCCATCGACTATCGCCGCCTCCTCTATCTCGGAGGGTACACCCTCAAAGGCATTACGAAGAAGGATAATGTTCATCGCCTGCATACCCATCGCGATAACAACCAGCCACTTGTCGTCAGTAATACCTATGGAGTTAAACACATCCTGTGTCGCCAGGTAGTTGAGGTACATAGGAACGATACCGGCAGAGAACCACATCGTAAATACGAGGAAGAAGTTAAAGCCCTTGCGGAAGAGGAGTCTCTTCTTGGAAAGAGCATAGCCGCCAAGAATCGAGAACGCCATAGCCCACAGAGTACCGTAGAAGGTAATGAAGAGGGTGTTGGTGTAGGAGTTCCAGAACATATTGCTGTTAAACATTTCGGCAAAGGCCTCGAACTGTATACCCTTGGGGAAGAGGACTATCTCACCATACTCCACCGCCTCGCGGGAGGAAATAGCAGCCGAGATAGCATAGATGAAGGGGTAAAGACAGAGGATTGCAAATATAGTAAGGAATACATAAGCGAGTATCTTGAATATTAACTCAGAAATTTCCAGTTTTCTTTTCATACCACAGCCTCCATCTTAATACAGCGAAACATCCGACGCCTTGCGTGCTATGGTGTTGGCACCGATAACAAGCAGCATACCAACCACGTTGTTTAGCATTTCTGCTGCGGTGGATACGCCGATTAGTCCCGAAGCACCTAAACCAACTCTGTGCGCAAAGGTGGAAACAACGTCTGCTGTCACGTGCGTGTTATAGTTATAAAGGAGAAGAACCTTCTCATATCCGACATTGAGAAGCGAGCCAATTCTTGTGATAAGCATAATTACCACAGTAGAAAGAATACTGGGCAAAACAACATAACGCATCTGCGCCATCTTGCCCGCACCGTCTATCTGTGCCGCCTCGTAGCTTGTCGGTGAAATAGCAATTATAGCCGCGAAGAATACTATCGAGTCATATCCCGCGGTTTCCCAAATTCCGCTTATCTGGTAGATAGCACGGAAAAATCCGGGATTATTTAACAGACCCGCCGCACCTGTCTGCTCGGTGATGACACCCAGGTTCACCAGGAATCGTGATACGATACCCATATCGATACCAAAGTCAACAACAGGCTGACGGACAAGCATCGTGATAAGGGTGGTCATAACAACCGTCGAAATGAACTTCGGTAAATATGTAATAACCTGATAAACGCTACGCGCAATGTTCGAGCGAATCTCGTTGAAGAACAGCGCAATTATTATAGGCATCGGGAAGCCAAAGAGAAGTCCGTAGAAGGAAAGAAGGAAGGTGTTACGGAAGGCGCGCCAGAATTCGATAGCATTCGAATCGCTTCCAGCAAAGAGCATCTTGAAATAGGAAAATCCTGAATAGAGCTGATCGGATACTTCAATGTTGCTGTCATACACCTTAAATGCTCCAAGAAGCTCGTACATCGGGAAATATCTCCAGAACAGGAATACGAGCAGCATAGGAACGAGCATAAGGTAGAGTCGCCAATCCTTCAGCACGGTGCGTGCAACATTGAGCCAGGTGTGCTTTTCCACATCATCTCTGACTGCCTGCTCCGGATCCTCGCGATATTTGCCCGTGGCTTCGTCGTACACCAGGTAATCGTCGGCCTTGAACTTCATATATAATCCTCCGTTTTAATAAACATTTATCATTCAACCTCTTCGTCAGGGATGACGCCTTCGGTCTCTTTTTCTTTATTTATTCTGATCACATATTGCTTTTGGTCCTCTACCAAACCGTCCACACTCTTGCAGCTGTACAGTATAACCACCGCAAACAGAAGCGTGATAAGGTCGGTGGTCAAAAACGCGACCAACTCGGCAAGTCCGCTACCGAAGAACAAGGACACCAACCAGCGCCCCAGCGCCACCGATATGTAAGAGGTAAGGGCGAAGAGAAGAGTCTTAAGGAAGCTTGCCTTTATCTTATCCTTACCGAAAATCTTAAAGTAGACTAAGGAGGTAAGCGCACATAGGTTGCCAATACCGTAGATAAGATAGTGCTCCACCGAAGCCCCGGAGGCGATGCAAAATGTAATTCCACCCGCGGCGGCTATGATAGCGGCATACGCACCCCACCTGTGCATCACGATGAGGATAAGTGTCAGGGTTATCGAGATAGCCACCGGTTGGCTCCAAAACCATTCCTTGGTCGCAAGCGTGGCGATATACTCAAAAACCACCGTCAGCACCGTGAATATCAAAATATCCATCGTCCGATACTGATCAAAGGTCATCTTCTTTTCCATTTTAATTTCCAATCGGGGTAAATCTAGCAAAGAAGCATCCGTTCACCCAAAAAATCCACCCTTTGGCAGGCTTTAGGGGACAGAGCCACTTTGTATTAAATATTATATAACACAATAAATATCCTTGCCTTAATATTTTTGATATGATGCTATTTCGCTCTTGATATTTTTGATTTTCATGATTTATTTTGCTGTATAGAATAAAGTTATTTCTTTGGTTTTTGTACACTTTTAACAAAAATATATTTCACTTTTTCACAAGCCGCTTTTCCACCACCCCGTGCTCTCTTCCCTACCCTAAAGCCGTCTTGGATTCCCACCCGCGTATATTCACCCCGCCTTTCCCTTTGGCCCTTTTTCGCCCACAAAAGCGGTCTTTTGACTCTTACAAAGCATTATTTACAGCACCTATAAAAATTCGCCCCTTGTATTAACAAAAAACTTGACAGGATTTTGGGTGGATGATATAATTAGGCTAAAAGATGCGCTTTTAAAATGAAAAAAAGGAAGGGGGATTTGTTTTTGAATAACGGCGAATTTTACACCTCGCGCGAGCACAACTATGTAGGCGAAAACAGACAATTCCCCGCAGAGATATATCGCAAGCCCTTCGAGGAAAACCCCTCGGGACGGGAGCTTGCCGACCTGGGGCAGGAGACCACCTCCCTCGGCAGAAAACAACCGCCAAAAAATGAAAAGGGCGGAGCCAAGAGCCTTATCGAGCAGGTGTTTAACTCGATAAGAAGCGTGGCGACGGCGACGGTCGCTGTATCGGCCATAGTGGTGACCGGTACGGTAATGTCAAGCCCCCTCAGCGCCGACCTTGTTAGCATCGACGTCGGTTCGAGCTATGTGGAATACCAGCTTGAGATAAGCGACTATGCCGAGGACACATTTGTTATACTCGAATCGGCGAGCGAAAAGCTCACGGAAACAAAGATAGAGGAAGACGGAGTGCATACCGCAAGAGTCGAGGGGCTAAAGCCCGAGTGGGAATATTCCCTCTCGCTGGTGACTCGCGACCCCCTCCTTGGAGATATCACCCGCTTTACGCATAAATTCCAGACAGAAAAGTACGAGGAATATGTACCCGATCCGCCTGACCAACCCGACGAGCCTGACCCGCCACCGGTAATACCAAGCGCCACGGCGAGCATACAGGCGGTCACCCTAACCGGTGTAAACCTCGTAAGAGTTGACTTCCAGACCGAAAACGTCGACAGGCTCACCCTACGCATAGGCTACACCAACCAAGAAGCCGAGGAAATCGAAATCTCGTCCGCGGACATTCAGTTGGGCTTTGCTCTTGTGAATATTCCTGACACGGCCCCCACCTTTGACGTCACCCCGATAGTAACCTCGGGAGAGCGCACAATAGAGGGCGAAGCATTTAATGTCCACTTTGAAAACAACCTACAGATTTCTCCCGTGGTAAGGCTCTACGAGTACAACAAGGAGATATCCCTCGATGTCAAGGCTATTACAAATGGGGCGACCCACCTGCACGTCGAGTCTGATTCCGAGTACCCCGCCACAGGCGACTACTACCTCGACGAGCTGCTATTCTACTCCGAGCGCGGGGAGATTACCCTGACGGTCTACCTAACCGACGACACAGGCGCGATTCTCTCAAACCAGATTACCCTGACTATCGATACAAGCACGGTTGAATCTATTCCCGACTACAATATGGTCTTCTCTAACCCCAGCGAGGTCGGGCTCACATTCAACGAGGACGGAAGTATAAACGTCTACGTCTACACAGGCTTTGAGTGTGCCGACGAGTCCTATTTTGCACTGGTGACCCTGGGCGAACACCGAGTCAAGGGTAGAGACAGCCTGATAGTCTTCGAGGACCTGCCAAACGACACCTACCCCATAAGCTTTGACCTCTGCTTCGAGAAAGACGGAATTATTTACTCGGTAATGAGCTTTGTCCCATCGGGAACGGTGGGCGAGATTGGCTTTTACGAGCACTACGAGCTGACAGGAAGCGAATTTGTCCTAAGCCTCTGGGACGCTAAATCCGTAGACCTTGGAAGCATAAGACTGCTCTCTTCGAGTGGTGAGGAAATCCACCTAAGTGAGAGCGACTTTGTCATAGACGAGGACGGATACCTGACGGCGAGAGTAAGCTTTGCCGACCAGCCCGAGTCTGTCATCCTCTACCTTATGTATGCCCCCTATGTGGACGGCCTTGAGCCTGTCGAAGAGTACAAGGGAAGCATCTATACCCCCATAGAGATAGAAATTCTACCTTATTAAAGGAGTCTAAAATGGAAAAGAAAAATAAAATTCTTGTAGCTATCGAAATAGCGGTTATTTCTCTGTTTTTACTGCTGTTTGCGGGATGCATAATATCCGAGCTCGCCCTGCCCGAATCGGCGCTCGCCATCTGGATGAAGGAGAATGTCTGGGATACAAACGGCACACTTATCTCGCTAAAATCCCACGTCCCCGTCCTGATTAACAGCCTTATCTACATATTCTTTGTGTATGCAGTGTGCCGAGTAATTAGACTAATTTTCAAGGCAAGAATGGAGAAAAATAATCGCACAAAGACCATAATTTCGCTCCTTGACGGCTTTGTAAAGTATGCTTGCGCAATTGCGATTATCATACTTATACTAAAGGCGTGCGGAGTTGATACCGCAGCCCTGGTGGCCTCGGTCGGAGTGCTTACCCTTATCGTCGGTCTTGGTGCCCAGCCTCTTATCGCAGATATTATAGCAGGCATCTTCATCATTTTCGAGGACGAATACCACGTGGGCGAGATTGTGACAATAAACGATTTCCGCGGAACGGTTATGGAGATAGGCATCCGTTCTACACGGCTTATTGATGCCGCCGGCAATATCAAAATCATCAACAACAGTGCCATAGGCGACGTAATCAACCTCTCTCGCGAGCTCTCGCTTGCGGTGGTCGACTGCGACTTCCCCTACGACGTTCCCGTCGAGTTTATAGAAAACATCTTAAGCGAAAACTTCGAGCAAATCGCGGCTAATATTCCCGCTATCAAGGAAGGCCCCTACTACAAGGGCGTATGTATGTACAAGGACTCGAATGTCACCATAAAGATAGTGGCAAAATGCCTCGAGGAGGACAGATTCCAGGTAGAAAGAGACCTCAACCGCGAATACAGACGCATCCTGCGTGAGAACAACATCGACATCTCCTACCCTCAGGTTGTAATAAACTATTCAAGAGAGAGGGAGGTCGAGGTCACAAGATCGGAAAGACAGGATGCCGACGAGTTTGCAAATCAGCAAAGAGAAGCCTCCAAAAACATCGAGGAGCAGCAGACCTAATAGCGGCAAAAAGCCCTCAAAAATCAAAACAAATCTTTTAACAGAAATAAGCAAAGAGGAACTGTGGGCTCACAGTTCCTCTTTTTGTTTGCAACATTGATGCTTTATAATACATATAACTTTATCTATCCAAAATTCGCATTTCTATATTACGATGCTCCTACGGTACGCAACCACCCGCCAGAGGGAGGCTTTGTTTTAAGCCTCAATTTTCTTCCTTGTCGTTGTCATCCTGACCGATATGGTTCGGCACAATAAGGATGCCGTTATCCTGTGGGATAATTGATAGTTTATCCCCCGGGTTTATTGAATAAGCCTTGCGTAAATCCACGGGAATTACCAACCTGCCAAGCTCGTCAATCTGCCTTTCAAACCTAATTTCCATAAAAACTTCCTCTTTTCCATAAACATTTGTGTACAGTTTCTGTACTGTGAGTTTATTTTAACACATTATGTTTGTCGAAAACACTCGAAATATGATACAAATATAAAAAAGTTGGTAAAAAATGCAAAAAGTTGGCAAAAAGGAAAAAGAACCCCTGACGGGGCTCTTCAAATTTTAATCAAGATATTGGATAAAAGTATCTATAAGGGCTTCGAGTGCTACTCTCTGCTTTGGATTTAATCTTTCAATCTTGCGACCTATGGCGTTATCACCAAACAGCTTGCCTGTCGATACCGAGTCACGAAGAAGATAATCGGCAGATACGTTCAAGACCTCCACAATTTTCTTAAAGACCTCTATGCTCGGTTGTCTTGTGCCTCGCTCAATATGTCCCACAGACTCCACGCTTAAGTCCAACGCTTCGGCTAATTGCTCCTGTGTAAGCCCCTTATGCTTTCGAGCCTCTCTGATTCTATCGCCCATTACAAGCTTTTCCATTTTCTGCCCCCCTGTACTACAAGTTCGGTTTCTACACTTATATTATAAGTTGAAGTCGGGGTTTTATGAATGCACTCTGTATGCAGAATAATAACAACAAATACATATATTATTGACCAATTGTTCTGCTTTTCTCTATTTTATTGCAAAAGAAAAAAGACTTTTGTCAACCTTTTTCGACATATAGAGAGGTAAACGGTTGATTTTTGTCGGGTTTTATAATATAATATGTTTGATAAGGTAAAACATCTTTTTATTCCTCACTTTTAAATATAAAGGAGATCCGTATGCAAAATCCCCTGAAATTAATTGCCCTGATTCTTGTAATCTCGGTTATAGTCGCTATTGCAAGCGTGGTTATCCAGTTTGGATACAATATGCTGTTTGTCGGCTCCGTGGCGCACGAAACCACAAAAGGCGGAGATGGACGGCTCACCGATATGCTGTACTACTCCGACACCCTCGAGGACTCCTACTTCGAGGACACCACGACCATCTCCCAAAACCTGGAGGGGGCACTGGAGCGCATTGATATCAGGGAGGACTGCGCCGATTTTACCGCGTCGGGGCTTATCCGCTTTTATATCGAGAACAAGCACCGCCTCGCCGATGTCAACAAAGAAGAGATAAAGAAATCCCTGACAGGCTTCAAATACTGGATGGACCAGTATGACGGCAGAGCCGACGGTATGTGCCACTGGAGCGAAAACCACCAGATTCTCTTCGCCACCACCGAATATCTGGCAGGCGTGGAGTGGCCAGAGGCAACCTTTGCCGACGGAAAGAGTGGCCGAGAGCACACCGAAATGGCAAAGGAAAGAATAGAAGCCTGGATGGAGCAGAGATATTACTACGGCTTTAACGAATACTACTCAAACAACTACTACCCCGAGGATATCGCCCCGATGGCAAACTTTATCCAGTTTGCAAAAGAGGAAGACGCCGAAATGGTGCAAAAAATGAAGATCGTTATGGATATCATCTGGATAGACATAGCTACCCAGTCCTGGAAATACACCGACGCCGAGGGAAACACCCAGTACGCATTTATCTCTGCCAGCGGCAGAATGTATATGGATAACAAGTGCTCGGACGATACCGGCAACCGCCTGCGCCCCTATATCAACCTGGTGCTTGAAAACGGCGAGGACTACAAAGAAACAAACAACCGCTTCTTCACCTGCTTTAGAAGAATGTACGAGGCAGAGAAGGACGGCGAGCCTATCTACCGCGTACCCGAGGTTATAAAGGCAATTTTCGATGACAACAGCGAGGAACAGATAATCAAATCCTCAAACGGTATCACCCTCGACGAGCTGGTGAGCGAGGGCCTTGTAGGTCAAGACGTCTATCAAATAATGATGCAGATGGGAATGGAGGCATTCTCTAACTCCCCTGTTATAGACAACTCTATCAAATACCTAAACGACAACCACCTGTTCAACAACGAATTTCTTAACGACTTCAAGCTGGTCAACCTCTGGCCCTTGACTCTAACAAACACACTTGGGCCTCTTTCAGGACTGTTAAACCCCGCCACTAACGGCAAGGCTATCCAAAGGGCAAACGTCTACACCTACCAAACTCCCTACTACTCGATGAGCACCAGCCAGGAGCACTTTGCGGGTGACTATGCCGACCAGCACCAAATAAGCGTAGCAACCCTATCGGGCGACCTCTCCATTTTCACCGCCCAGCCTATGAGAAACAGCACCCGCGGTCAGTATTGGGTGGGCTATGGCAGACTTCCTTATTCGGTACAGGACAAGAATGTAAATATCTCGATTTATACCATTCCACAAAGCGCAGGAATGCTTGAGCCCCATATAGTAGAGTACACCCACGCATACTTCCCTGTCGGCCTGTTTGACGAGGTCAACCTGGAGTATATGTCCTCGGGCTATGTCTTTGGACGAAAGGGGGAGGGCTACATTATGATCCGTGCAATGTCGGAAGGTAGTGGCACACTCGCCTTCAAAAACGATATGGCAGGTGTAACATGCGAGACCATAACCACCGATATGAGCAAAATCAAGGATAATGTCAGGGAGGTTATCGAGGCCTCGGGCGATCTAAGATATGACCTCATATTCGAGGGGGGCTCGGCCCACGCTTGGGTGACAGAGCTTGGGTCGATAAAGGACAATGGCTCCTTCGAGTCCTTTATTGCCGAGATGCTCGGGAACGAGGCGAGCTTTGAGGACATGACAGTATCCTACACCACCGACGAAAGAGCGTTTAATGTAAAGTATAGTGAACATTTTGTCATCAATGGCAGGACCATTGACACAAACTACGGAAGGTTTGAAAACAACTATGTCAGCGCGAAAATAGAGCGTAAGAGCGACATTATCTCGCTTTGTTTTGACGGTAAGAGCCTGACTCTCGACTTCAAAAACGGGGTGCGCGAGGAGTAAAACCTCATACCCGTGTTAAATTATTCGAGTTTTACTGCTTTTTCCCTTCTGTAATATTTGCAACACACCTTTTTACACACAGTAAATCTCCCACACAAAAACAAGACAATCCAAGGAGAGTCCAATGAACAAAAAAACGATGAAAAAGGGCGAAGGTCTATTCTTTGCTCTGGCAGACTTTTTTGGCGGTGGTGGTCAGGCACTTATCGGTGTGCTTTACCTCGTATTCCTCACTGACATAATTCACCTCAGACCAGCCCTCGCAGGCACTGTTGTAATTATATCCGAAATCTGGGACGCTATAAGCGACCCGCTTATGGGTGTTATCAGCGACAACACCAAGACCAAAGCGGGACGTCGTCGCCCCTATATCTTCATAGGTGGATGCCTGCTTGCGGTAGCATTCCCCCTCGCTTTCTTCCCTATTGGTGGGGACAATGAAATACTCAAGTTTGTATATTGCACCGCTACATACCTCTTCTACAACACTGTTTCCACTATGATAAATGTGTCTTACAGCAGTATGTCTGCCGAGATAAGCACCGTAAGCGAAGAGCGTGACAGAGCCAATGTCCTAAGACTTGTAGTATCTACCGCCAGTGCCGCAGTCTGCACCCTGCTCCCCTCGGTAGTTATCGACGCATACAACAGCGGCTCTATCGACCTTACTACCTTCTATATAATAATCGGTGTTTGCTTCGGACTTCTTTTTGCAGCACCTGTTATTCTCTGTGCCATTTTTGTCAAAGAGAGAGTAGAGGTACCAAAGACCAAAAAGAAATTCTCCCTTGCTGAGATTGTCGAGCCTCTTAAAAATCGCCCCTTCCGTCAGCTTGTCGGTATGTACCTTGGACAGGCGCTCTGTATGGACGTTTTCTCCACAGGTGTGGTTATGTTTGCCAAGTATGTTACCGAGCCCAAGGGTAGCTCCACAGTTTTCCTCGGTATCTTCATAGCAGTACAGCTCTGCGCATTCCCCATCATAAATACGCTCATAAAGTCATCTAATGTTAACAAAATATACAGCTTCGGTCTTCCCCTTTCGGTAGTCGCTCTTGTTATCTTCGCCATTTTCGGCTCCAACCTCATCGCCGCATATATCTCTGTGTTCTTTGTAGCGGTTGGCTTTGCGGGTGCTCAGCTTACAAGCTGGATTATGTTCCCCCATACAGTAGATGCCGGCGAGCTTCTAACAGGAAAGCGCCAGAGTGGTGGATGCAGTGCTATAATGACCTTTGCAAGAAAGAGCAGCTCTGCTCTTGTTATCTTCCTATTCTCGCTTGTCCTCCAGTTTACAGGATACAATGGCGAGCTTGAAGCCCAGCCACCAAGCGCACAAAACGGTATCAAGTACATTATGGCCTTTACCTGTATCGTATTTATGGTTTTGGGCTGGTTTATGGCAAGAAGATACGCACTCTCTAAGGAGAAAAACGCCACGGTACAAAAATATCTCGCCTACCAGAGAGCGGGGCAGCTTGACGAGCTCTCCGATGAGGAAAAAACCGAGCTCGAAGAGCTGAAAAACTCTCTTAAATAAGTCTTAAATGAGGTGCAAAATGCAATTCCAAAAAGAACTCTACGACAAGGTAAAAAGGCTCGCCGACTTTGTCAGCGCCACCTGGGATCCAAAGATGAAATGGATGTGGGGCGAGGCCCTGCTTGGCTACGCCCTCGACGAGTTAGACAAGCAAAACGAGAGCACCGACTACACCGACTTTTTGCGAGCATATTGCGACTATTGGGCAAAGCAGGACCCCGCCGCCAACCAGTCCGACACCGCCGCCCCCGGTCTTATCACCTATGCAATGTACAAAAGATTTGGTAGCGAGAGCTACAAGAGGCTCACCGACAAGGTCCTTGACTATATCCGCTACGAGCCCAGACTCTACCTTGACTGTCTGAACCACCTCGGCAACAGTAAAAAGGGCAAGCTCTACCCCAAAAGTGTGTGGATAGACAGCGTTATGATGTTCTCGGTGTTCACCTCACTCTATGCCAGCGAAAACGGTGACCAGGAGCTTTTGGACTTTGCCGCAAGACAGCCAAAGTCGGATCGTAGCCATGTCGTTCTGTGAGCCAAGGAGTTGG
>JAZSMN010000128.1:0-5560 GCA_045535925.1 Eubacteriales bacterium | reverse complement strand
GAGAAGTGTGGCAATTTGGTAGGCGTTATCAACGCGTCGGGTGTGCCGATGAAGTGCTGTGGTCAGAATATGACCGCCCTCGTTCCCGGCGTGGTAGAGGCAAGCCACGAGAAGCATATCCCCGTGGTTACTGTTGACGGCGACAGAGTAAAGGTTTCGGTAGGCTCGGTTATTCACCCCATGTCAGAGGAGCACAGCATTCTCTGGATTTATCTTGAAACCGACAAGGGCGGCCATAGATATTCGCTTAACCCCGATGACGCTCCCGTGGCAGAGTTCATTCTCTCGGACGAGAAGCCCATCGCTGCATACGCATACTGCAACCTTCACGGTCTGTGGAAGGCAGAAATTTAAGGTATAATTTACTTTGCAACAATAACAATACATACTAAAAGGAGAAATGAAATGGAAGCACGCGTTCGCCGTCTATTAAATCAGCAGATTAACAAGCAGTTCTACTCCGCATCTCTTTACCTTGAGTTTTCCAACTATTTTGAGAAAGTAGGCCTTGACGGCTTTGCAAACTGGTATCTTATCCAGGCACAGGAGGAGAGGGACCACGCTATGCTCTTCTACCGCTATTTGCAAAACGAGAGCCAGACCGTAACCCTCGAGACAATCGACAAGCCCGAAAAGGAAATAAACACCCATATGGATGTACTCCTTGCAGGACTTGAGCACGAGAAGTATGTCACCTCGCTTATAAACGATATTTACGCCGCGGCGTACGACGTTCGCGATTTCCGTACAATGCAGTTCCTCGACTGGTTTGTCAAGGAGCAGGGCGAAGAGGAAACTAATGCCAACGACCTCATCACCAGGATGGAACTGTTCGGCTCCGACCCCAAGAGCCTCTATATGCTCAACCAGGAGCTCGCGGCAAGAGTCTACACCGCTCCATCGCTCGTGCTCTAATACCGAGGGGTTGACTCTGTCCCACTCTTTAGACAAAATTATAGAACAAAAGATACAAAGCTCGCAGGTCAAAACACACGACCTGCGAGCTCTTTTTTAAAAAAGAACAAAAACCGAGGCGAGTAAAGAATTTTTAAACCATCCGCACTCCCGTGGGCTAAAACTTAACACGGGTCCACTCTTGTGGATAAAAATGTAAACAATTATTTTCTTTTAGTGTCTAAAGGCCCGCTTGCCTTTTGTAAAGAGGGGCTGGCGCTTGAATTAAAATATAATAATACTTGAAAAAATTATAGATTTGTGCTATAATACCTATAATATTCGTGTAAATTGTTCTTGTGCCCACAGGGGCACGGGGGAGGCAAAGGAGAGAGTATGAGGCATCTATCTGACGAAGAGGTTCTTGGACTTGACCGCTTTTTGGTCGCGGATAATGATGAGGCTGTTGGCATTGAAATACATATCGGCAAGGATTATAGACGCGGCTACGACGAGCCTGACAGGATAGATAAGTATTCCTGTGCCGACCTATCTGGGGGCGAGTTTATCGAGGCGGGTGACGTGACACTCTGTGCACTTGTCGGTGACAGACTTTACTACAAGAATAAGTGGGGATATATCTACTCCACAGCCGTAGAATTCGCCTACCGTGGTGTAAACAGAGAGACACGGGACTACCTTTATGTAAGGTCAATGGTCAGCTATTCTAGTCCTATCGTCACCCTGCCAAAGGAAGAGATTGTTCCGCTTGAGAAGATCCGTGTGGAAAACAACAAGAGGGTTGTCGGTGTGAAGCTTATTCGGGGCTGCCGCGGTAAAGGAGGCTCTTATACCTCTGGCTTTTCCGCCTTTGACGGCGCGAGAGTATATACCAGAGAACAACTTGACGGACACGAAATTATATATGTGGAGGGCACGGCGATGTGCGCTCTTATCGGTGACGTGCTTTATTTCAGATATACCGACCGAAATGGCGAAAAAAACATATTCACCCTTAATTATAGAGAGCGCGAATATACCGCCATAGGTGATGGCATAGCCTATGATACCGTCGAGGCAACCAAGGTTGTACTGCTCTTGGATGAGTAGGATTGCTTAATAAAATTGCTTATTGCAGGCGTATTGTGACAAAATTCGCTTGATAATAAAATATATAGTGATATAATTAAAACTGAAATTACTCGTATGGGGATAGATATGAAAATAGTAATTATCGGTCTTGGCACAATTGGAAAGACTATACTGAAAAACCTGTCCAAAAAGGGACACAATATTATGATTATCGACGAGGACAAGGACAAGGTCGAGTCGCTTATAGAGAGATATGACGTGTCGGGTGTGGTCGGCAACGGTGCCAGCCTCGAGATACAAAAGGAGGCAGGCGTTAGGGACGCGAAGCTGGTTATCGCTATAACCAACAGCGACGAACTCAATGTTTTTGCCTGCCTCGTTGCCAAAAAGATGGGTGTTAAGAACACCATCGCCCGTGTCAGAAACCCTGAATACAGAAAACAGATTATGGAGATGAAGGACGAGCTGGGTATTTCTATGATAGTAAACCCCGAGGAAGATACCGCCGCCGAAATCTTCAACCTGATAAACCTCCCCTCTATCGCCCAGGTCGAGCATTTTGCCGACGGTAAGGTGCTCCTTGTCGAGATTATAGCCGAGAGAGACTGCACCCTTGTGGGCGAGAGCCTGATTTCTATTGGCAAGAAGCTGAAGAACAAGGTGCTTATCTGTGCTGTCGAGCGTGGCGGCGAGGTCACTATACCCAGCGGTAACTTCGTCATTGGTATTGGCGACCACATCCACCTCACCGCCGAAGCAAAGACCCTGCGCGACTTCTTGGCAGAGGTAAACCTTATCAAGTCTCCGCTTAAAAACATTATGATTGTTGGCGGTAGCAAGGTGGGATACTATCTTGCCGACGCACTCTCGAAGAAAAAGTGCAAGGTAAAGCTTCTTGAGAGCGACAGAGCCACCGCCGAGGAGCTGGCAGAGGCCCTACCCCGTGTCGAGGTAATTCACGGAAATGGCACAAGACACGACCTGCTTATCGAGGAGGGTATCGAGGCTATGGATGCTCTCGTTGCCCTTACCGATATCGACGAGGAAAATATGGTTGTGACTATGTTTGCCAACAAGATGAATGTGAGAAAGACCATCACACAAATCAAGAGCGATGACCTAAGCGGCATGCTGGACGAGCTTGGAATACACAACAATGTTTCTCCCAAGAATATCGTGGCGGACAGAATTATAAGTTATATTCGTGCTATGGCAAATTCCCGTGGTAGTAATGTCCTCACACTTTATAGACTGGTAGACGACCAGGTAGAGGCCCTTGAATTCCACGCCAAAAAGCAGGCGCGCATATATGACAAGCCCCTCAAGGCCCTAAAGCTTAAGGACAACTGCCTTATCGCCTGCATCATTCGTGAAAACGAGGTTATTATCCCCGGAGGTAACGACTGCATCAAGCTTGGCGACAATGTTATTGTTGTAACCACGCACAAAAACTTTGATGACCTTACTGATATTCTTGCATAAGGCGGCAGTATATGAATTTTAGAAAGCTTGGAAAAATACTCGGCAAGATTATGGTGCTTGAAGCTCTTCTTATGATAGCGCCCCTTGTCGTTGCCCTCGTCTATAGGGAGGACATAAAAAATGTACTGGCATTTTTAATCCCGATAGTTTTGCTCTTCGGACTTGGTATACTTATACAATGCCCGAAGGTGAAAAGGGATACCCTGTATCAAAAGGAGGGCTTTGCCCTGACCGCGCTTGTGTGGATTGTTATGACATTATTTGGCGCGCTCCCATTTGTGATAAATGGCGAAATTCCCAACTATGTTGATGCATGGTTTGAAATTATGTCGGGCTTTACCACCACAGGCTCAAGCATTATCACCGATATAACAGCACTCTCCCACTCCTCTCTCTTCTGGCGAAGCTTCTCGCACTGGATAGGTGGTATGGGAATACTGGTATTCGTGCTTATATTTATCCCCGAGAGCGACGACGGCTCCTCGATGCACCTTCTTCGTGCAGAGAGCCCTGGCCCCGTGGTCGGTAAGATAGTTTCGAAGATGAAGGTCACCACCAGAATTCTCTATCTTATCTATCTTGGACTAACGGTGCTCGAAATCATCATTTTAATGTTCGACAAGCCTATTGCAGGCTACGAGAACGAGCAGTTCTTCTTCAGCATGCTGACAGCCTTTGGCTGTGCGGGTACCGGTGGCTTTGGCTTCATCCCCGGCAGCATGGAACTGTTCAACCCCTTCTCCCAGTATGTAATGGCCATATTCCTTATCCTATTTGGTATCAACTTTGGCCTTTATTATTTGATTTTAATCGGCAAAATCGGTGCGGTGCTCAAGAGCGAGGAGTTCAAGACCTATTTTGCTATTGTCGGTGCGGCGGTTGCCTTTGTATTTGTCAGCCTTATCTGGCGAATAGACGCATTCCCGCAGGACTACACCCTGGAGGAAGCCTTCAGGCACTCGCTGTTCCAAGTCGCCTCGCTAATGACGACGGCGGGCTTTTCTACCACCGACTACAACGTCTGGCCGATGCTGGCAAGGACAACCCTTATTGTGGTTATGTTTATCGGCGGTATGGCGGGCTCGACAGCAGGCGGTATGAAGCTCTCGAGAATTATTATGGCGATAAAGGGCGCGTTTATCAATATTCGCAAGCTCATCAACCCCAGATATGTCCCCAAGGCAAAGTTTGAGGGCAAGAGCCTGGAGGAAAAGACGATAAACGACGTCTTTGCCTTTATAACTCTCTACTTCTTCATACTTGTAGGTGCGGTATTCCTTCTGTCCTTTGACCCTATAAACGGCGAGATGATACAGATTGTATCGGATGCGGGCACCTACGAGGTCGAGCACGGCTTCTTCTCCAACTTCTCGGCCGCCCTCGCTTGTATATCCAACATAGGCCCCGGCTTTGAGGCGGTTGGTGCGTATTCAAGTTTTGTGGGATTTAGCGCATTTTCGAAGATAATTCTGACGCTGATAATGATGCTTGGTCGACTTGAGATATTGCCTGTGCTTATCCTCTTTAGCCCCAAGACCTGGACAAAGAACTGATAGTTAAAGGCAAGGGTATAACAGCCCAAGCGGATATAGTTTTAAGTATTTGTTCGACTTATAGAGAGGGAAAACGAAGGGGTCAGGATTGAAAAATGGAACTGCTTGGTGAGATATTGTTTGAGGTATATGGCGAACTGATGTTTCTTATTATACCCGAAAAGCGGCTTGACAAGAAGTATGTCATTATTACCAAGATTATTGCCGCCTTGGTTTTTATAGGGGTTGTCGCCCTTGCCTTTTGGGGTGCCGCTCTTGTTATGGACAACAACCCCATAGGTATTCTTCCGATTTCGATAGCGGTCGCTATATCCCTGTTACAGATAATCGGTGGAATATTGCTGTATAGAAAGCATCATAAAGAGTAATATAGTGAGCATCTAAAACAATAAAAGGTATCATAAATACAATTTACACGGGGCGAGAGTTTACTTCTCGCCCTTTTCCACACCCCTTTGGGGTTAATAAACGGCTCCTCGACCGATAAGACACAAATATCTACCGAATAGACGAAAAAACCGCACCCGTGTCGCATTATC
>JAZSMN010000215.1:0-4554 GCA_045535925.1 Eubacteriales bacterium | reverse complement strand
ACCGAGGGCTTGAACATCCTTATTAGTTCAAGCATCATTTGCAATAACGCTTCGCTTGTTTCCTTTCAAAGGCCTTTATTCGGTTTTCAATGGATATTTAGTTGTAGACGTATAACGAGAATATCCTTGATATATTCGGAGTCCTGCACAGCAGGGCTTTTTTGTTTGCGATTTTAATTCTTATATTATGTTTTTCTGCCCTCGATTGTCTCTTCGAGCCAAAGACCTCGTGTATATTCATATTTTTTTCGATAAGAACCGTGTTTCTTAAAAAATATTAAAAAAGCTTAATAGATTTGACTATATGGACGTATTGATATATAATATAAAAGGTTGATTTTAGGATATAATTTAGGAGTTAATATGTCATTTTTGGATTTAATAAAGAACTTCTTTACTCATAAAGACTTTTTGCCCCCTGCGTCAGAGATACCCGGTACACTATTTACACCGCTACATATAATTTTCTCTATTTGTGTGTTTGCGGTTGTTGTCGTGGCGGTGATAATATTAACCAAAACCGACGAAAAGAGAATGAAGATAACACTAACAGTGCTATGGGCTGTTGTTGTTTCTTTAGAGATTATTAAGCTGTTTTGGGAGATGTTTGCCGGCCGCGAGGTCGGTCTGTTTATCCAGGGTGACTTGCCACTCTATCCTTGCAGTATATATCTCTTTGTTTTCCCGTTGGCGCTTTGGTCAAAGGGGTTGGTTAAGCACGCGGTAGGCAGTTATCTCTGCACCCTTGGTACACTTGGAGCGCTGGTAAACTTTGTATATCCCGCCAATGTGGTTGGTACATATTCCTGTATATCCTTTGCTGGCTCGTTGACATTTTTCACCCACGGTGTGATGCTTTTGTCTGCTGCTGTCCTTTTGCTGCGTAGGGAACACAGCTTTACCGGTATAGATAGCACGGCAAAGCTCTTGGTCGCTCCTATTCCTACCTTGATTTTCTCGATTCCCGTAAACATCTTTAATTTTACGGTAGGGGCGGACTATATGTTCTTCAAGCTCGACTCCTTCTTCCTTGGTGATATATTTAGAGATGTTCCCGATGAGTGGTCTGTGGTTATAATGTATCTGTTTTATATCGCTCTACAAACCCTTCCGTATCTTCCATCCTATATTTCGAATAAAATTAAGAGGGTATAATTTAAGGTCTGCTACTTTTTGGTGGCAGACCTATTTTTTCTTTTCTGTTCGAGTTTTTATGGGCTAAAACTTGAGCAAAATGGCTATAATGTAAACCATGATTGTCAAAACAATAACAAAATGTAAACTAAACTATTCATTTGCCTTCTTTTTGGATTCGCTACGCAGGTAGTCGAGGGCGTCGGATATGCCGCCGATTTGGTCGATAAGCCCCACCTCGGTTGCCTCGAGTCCGTTTAGTATAGAGCCTATATCGTTGACGAGGACGTCGGTCCTATTCATTAGTGCTCTGAACCTTTCCTCGTCTATTTTTGAGTGGCTTGTGATAAAGTTTATTATACGGCTTTGCATTTTTTCGAGATAGTCAAATGCCTGTGGCACACCGAGAATTGTACCACTTGTGCGCACGGGGTGGATAGTCATGGTTGCACTTGGGACTATAAAAGAGCGCTTTGCACTAACAGCCAGGGGTACACCTATGGAGTGACCGCCACCGAGGACTATTGATGCGGTGGGTTTTGTCATACTTGCTATCAGTTCGGAAATGGCAAGCCCAGCCTCAACGTCGCCGCCCAGGGTGTTTAAGAGAAAAATCACCCCGTCCACGTCATCGCTCTCTTCAAGTGCGACAAGAAGTGGCAAAAGGTGGTCGTAATTGGTGGCTTGTTGACCGCTTTCAAGGGCAAAATGGCCCTCTATTTGCCCAATTATAGACATACAGTAGAAGGACTCATTTTTGTTCTTGATAGACAGGGCTCCGTATTCGCCCGCCTCATCTTTTTCGCTTTCCATGTTTCCTTGATTATTTTTCATATAAACTCCACATATTTTTTGATATTTTTCTCTATAACTTTTTAAATTATTCATTGATTTTACTAAAATTATGTGTTATAATATCATTTGGTATAAATTTAACAATATAAATAAAAGGAGACTATTTCAAATGAAACAGGTTTTAGTCGAGACTTCCGCAAGACACATTCACCTCTCCAGAGAAGCAGTTGATATTCTCTTCGGCGAGGGTTATGAGCTCACAAAGAAGAAGGACCTTAGCCAGCCCGGTCAGTATGCTTGTGCTGAAAAGCTTCAGGTTGTTGGACCTAAGGGTACTCTTAACGCATCTATTCTTGGCCCTACAAGACCGGCAAGCCAGGTTGAGATTTCGCTTACCGATGCTCGCTCTATTGGCGTTACTGCTCCTATCAGAGAGAGTGGCGACACCGCTGGCTCTACCGGATGCAAGCTTGTAAACCCCGCAAATGGCGCCGAGCTTGAGCTTACCGAGGGTGTTATCATTGCTAAAAGACATATTCACCTCACTCCTGAGGCAGCCGCAGAGATGGGCGTATCCGACAAGGAGATCGTATTTGTAAAGATCAACTCCGAGCGTACCGCTATTCTTGGCGACGTTGTTATCCGTGTTAGCGAGAAGTTCGCTCCTGCTATGCACATCGATACCGACGAGGCTAACGCTTGCTGTGCTTTCGGCGAAGTATACGGCGAAATTGTTAAGTAAGCCGATTATTTGGATTAGGTTTTGCAAACTATAAATAAAGTTAATTTAAAATAAGGAGATATAACAATGGCAGAACTCATTTATTCGCACGAAGTTCAAAATATGTGCGTAGTTGCCAAGGGACCTAACCACGGACCCGCACCCATTCCCGAAGAGGGTATGTGGGTAAAGGCAAAGCAGATCACCGACATTTCCGGTCTTACCCACGGTATTGGTTGGTGTGCACCTCAGCAGGGTGCTTGCAAGCTCACCCTTAACGTTAAGGACGGTATCATCCAGGAGGCTCTTGTTGAGACTATCGGTTGCTCCGGTATGACTCACTCGGCTGCTATGGCGGCAGAGATTCTTCAGGGCAAGGCTCTTCTTGAGGCTCTCAACACCGACCTTGTTTGTGACGCTATCAACACCGCTATGCGCGAGCTCTTCCTCCAGATCGTTTATGGTCGTACCCAGTCCGCTTTCTCTGAGGGCGGTCTTACTATCGGTGCAGGCCTTGAGGACCTTGGTAAGGGATCTCGTTCTCAGGTAGGTACTATGTACGGCACCGTTGCAAAGGGTGTTCGTTACCTTGAGATGGCAGAGGGCTATGTAACCAGAATGGCTCTTGATGAGAATGACCAGGTTATCGGCTACGAGTTTGTAAACCTTGGCAAGATGACCGACTTTATTAAGAAGGGCGATGACGCAAACACCGCTTATGCAAAGTCTATGGGCCACTACGGTAGATTTACCGCAGAGGACGGCGCTGTTAAGTTTATCGATCCTCGTAAGGACTAATAGGAGGGAATAGTAATGGCTTTGTTTGAAAACTACGAAAGACGCGAGGCTAAAATTCTCGCTACTCTTAAAGAATACGGCATTTCCTCCATCGAGGAGTGCAAGGAGATCACTCTTGCAAAGGGTATCGACTGTGACAAAATTGTAAGAGGCACACAGCCTATCTGCTTCGAGAACGCAGTTTGGGCATACACCGTTGGTGCCGCTATCGCAATTAAGAAGGGTTGCACCAAGGCTGCTGACGCCGCTGCCGCTATCGGTATCGGTCTTCAGTCCTTCTGTATCCCCGGCTCTGTTGCCGAGAACCGTCAGGTTGGTCTTGGCCACGGTAACCTTGGCTCTATGCTTCTCTCTGAGAGCACAGAGTGCTTCTGCTTCCTTGCAGGTCACGAGTCCTTTGCAGCAGCAGAGGGCGCTATCAAAATCGCTCTTAACGCTAACAAGGTTAGAGTTAAGCCCCTCAGAGTTTGCCTTAACGGTCTTGGCAAGGATGCCGCTATGACTATTTCCCGTATCAGCGGCTTCACCTACGTGCAGACCGAGTTCGACCCCTACACCGAGAGTGTAAAGGTTGTTAAGGAAGTCGCTTACTCTAACGGCGACAGAGCAAAGGTTCGTTGCTTCGGCGCAGACAGTGTTCCCGAGGGCGTTGCTATCATGAAGCTTGAGAACGTTGGCGTTTCCATCACCGGTAACTCCACCAACCCCACCAGATTCCAGCACCCCGTTGCAGGCACTTACAAGAAGTGGTGCGTTGAGAACGGTGTTAAGTACTTCTCGGTTGCATCCGGTGGTGGTACAGGCCGTACTCTTCACCCCGATAACATGGCTGCTGGTCCTGCTTCCTACGGTATGACCGACACTATGGGTAGAATGCACGGCGACGCACAGTTTGCAGGATCTTCTTCTGTTCCTGCTCACGTCGAGATGATGGGTCTCATCGGAGCAGGCAACAACCCCATGGTTGGTATGACCGTTGCGGTTGCCGTTGCTATCGAAGAGGCAAGCAAGTAATTCTTGATTTATAAGGCTTTTAAGACTTTTTGAACTTGTCGAAAGACCTTTTGAAAGTCTAATCGCCCAAAATCACAAATAAAAAAGTTGGA
>JAZSMN010000207.1:0-5653 GCA_045535925.1 Eubacteriales bacterium | reverse complement strand
TCGGTGGTTGCCTTGGAGTAGAAGCACAGCTCCTCGGGATCATGGTCGCGCAGACGGATGTTCTCATCCTTGAGGCCGATGGCCAGCAGCCACTGATGGCAGAAGTTGCGCCAGTACTGGAACCACTCAAGGTCGGTGCCGGGCTTGCAGAAGAACTCAAGCTCCATCTGCTCGAACTCACGTGTTCTGAACACAAAGTTACCGGGAGTGATCTCGTTACGGAAGGACTTACCGATCTGGCAGATACCAAAGGGAAGCTTCTTTCTTGCAGAACGCTGAACTGCGGGGAAGTTTACGAAAATACCCTGTGCAGTTTCGGGACGAAGATAAACGGTGCTGGAGGATTCCTCGGTTACACCGATAAATGTCTTGAACATAAGATTGAACTTCTTGATGTCGGCAAAGTCCTTGCCACCGCAGATGGGGCAAACGATTCCCTTATCTTTAATATAGGTAGCCATTTCATCAAAAGTCCAGCTTGCAGGATTATCATCAAGTCCGTTTTGGAAGGCATAATCCTCAATAAGCTTGTCTGCTCTGTGACGTGCCTTACAGCCCTTACAGTCCATAAGAGGATCAGAGAATCCTCCAACGTGACCGGATGCAACCCAAGCCTCGGGGTTCATAATAATAGCAGAATCAAGTCCGACATTGTATCTGGACTCCTGAACAAATCTCTGCCACCAAGCACGCTTAACATTGTTCTTGAACTCGACACCGAGAGGGCCGTAGTCCCAAGAGTTTGCGAGTCCACCGTAAATCTCCGAGCCGGGGAAGATAAATCCACGGGTCTTACAGAGCGCTACAATTTTTTCCATTGTCTTTTTGCTGTTTTCCATAATATCTCCAAATGTAAATCATTATTTACTTTTTATATTAGTTTTCCGTACACAATACCGTTTTTATGTGACACGGGTAGCACCTTAACCATTTTACCCTCAAGGCCTGTCTCCGCCTCGACTATCACCTCTACAAAGCCGTCCGAGTGAGAAGTGTAGCTACCACAGGAATAGGTCTCAAGGATACAAGAAAGAGCCTCGCCCTTCTCTACTATGCCCGCGAGAATATCATCGCGCACAGAGGCGACCACCTCCATAAGTCGGCTAGACCGCTCTTTTTTTGTCTGTTCAGGTATCTGCCCGTCAAAGGATGCGGCGGGTGTTCCACTCCTCTTTGAATAGGCGAAAACATGGGCATCTAAAAAGCGGGCACGTCTTACAAGCTCCACGGTCTCCAGGAAGTTCTCCTCGGTCTCGCCAGGGAAGCCTACCATAAGGTCGGTGGTAAGCTGTGCCAAGGGGAAATACTCTCGTAGGCGAGCCATATTTTCCTCCGCCATAGCCACATTATATTTGCGACGCATTTTGTTCAAAACCGCGTCAGAGCCAGACTGCATAGACATATGAAAATGGGGGGCAAGAATTTCACAGCCTTTAACCTTTTCGGCAAAGCCCTTGCCAACCAGCTCGGGGGCAAGCGAGCCAAGTCTAATTCGCGTGCAGCTGCCTCTCTCGTCAAGCTCGCGTATTAAATCACCAAGACCATAATTTCCAAGGTCTCGACCATAGGAGCCAGTCTCAATGCCTGTGAGGACAACCTCAAGCACACCCGTCTTTGCCAGCGCCTCGACCTCGGAAATGACTTGTTCGCGCGGCTTTGACCTAACAGGGCCTCTGGCATCGGATATTGCACAATAGGTACATTTCGACTCACATCCATCCTCTATCTTGACATAGGCGCGTGTTCTTGGAGTACCCACAACACACATCGGCTCAAAGCGAGCGCCCTCAAGTGGCAGGACGGAAACAAATGGCTCTTTGCGTGTGCCGTCAAGGAATTCTCCCACTCTATCGACCACAGACAGCTTGTCCTGGGTGCCAAGAATAACCGACACGCCACCCATATCGAGCACCTCACCCGGTGTGCGCTGGGTATAGCAACCAAGAACGGCAATAGCCGCCCTCGGATTTTTCTTCTTTGCCCTGCCGATAATCTGGCGGGACTTCCTATCGCTCTCGCGAGTGACGGTACAGGTGTTTATAACATAGGCATCACAGACCTCTGTAAAGGGCAGCACAGTGTATCCCGACTGCACAAATCTCTCTGCAATAGCCTCGGTTTCATACTGTGACACCTTGCACCCAAGGGTGTAGAGTCCGACGGTATAATTACTCATACACCGAGGGGGAAAGAACACCTACATAGGGTAGTGCCCTATACTTTTCGTCATAGTCAAGGCCGTAGCCGATAACAAACTCGTCGGGGATTTCTACTCCGCAATAGTCAGGAACAAAGTCCACCTTTCTGCGAGAGGGTTTGTCAAGAAGGGTGCAAGTGCGAACACTCTTGGCGCCTTTGCCAATAAGATACTTGGTCAGGTAGGAGAGAGTAACACCACTGTCGATAATATCCTCGATGATAAGAATATCTATCTCGCCGAGGTCCTTTCGAATAAGGTCGAGGTGAATATTTACCGAGCCGCTTGTAGAAGTGCCCGCGCCATAGGAGGATACCTTCATGCAGTCTATCTCCACAGGGACGGTTATCTTCTTCATCAGGTCGCCCATAAAAACAATAGAGCCCTTAAGTATACACAGAAGAAGCAGGCGCTTGTCCTCGGCGGCATAATCTCTGTCAATCTCTGCCGCTATTCTGGTAGTTATAGCATCGATTTCCTCGCTGCTGACTAAAACCTTCGAAACGTCCTTGTTTAAATCGTACATTCTGATGACCTCCCTGCCAAATAAGATAAAAAGCAAGACTTTGCATTATAAATTACAACGATATTTTAGCAGAAAGTATACTAAAAGTCAATAAGGATATCTATTTTGCTTGTTTAATATATAAAATATTTTAAAAGTGCTTGACATTTTACTTCGTTTCGGTTATAATATAACTTGCGTTAATATGAATACGCATAAAATGATGTTAATTAACGACAAAGGAGGTGCATATCATGAAGAGAACTTACCAGCCCAAGAAGAGACAGAGAAAAAAGGAACACGGTTTCAGAAAGAGAATGGCAACCGCTAACGGAAGAAAGGTTCTTAAGAGAAGACGCGCCAAGGGAAGAGCAAAACTCACCTATTAATTTGGTCACACAAAGTGACAGCCATTTTGGCATACAAAACCTCCGATAAATCGCCCGGCGCGTCATTTATCGGGGTTTTTGTTTAGATGGAGTGTTTATGAAATTTAAGGCAATTTGCGAAAACCATTTATTTTCAAAAGCGTATTCAAAGGGCAAAAGGGCTTTGACATCGGCTCTTGCGGTATATATCCTGCCCGACTATGCAGCCAAGCGACTGGCAAAGGCTCACCCACTAAAGCTCATTGTCAACCGTATCGGTCTGACCACTTCAAAGACCTTGGGTGGCGCAGTCGTAAGAAGTCGCACAAGACGAATCCTTCGCGAGGGCTTTAGGACGCTGCTGAAAGAACGCCCTATAAAGCAAGGATTTCTCGTTGTTATCGCTGCAAGAAAGCCGGCTGTAACAATGAAAAGCACGGAAATAAGGCTTCATTTAGAAGAAGCATTTACAAAGCTCGGTATGTTTGTATGAAACACGTAATGATATGGCTAATCGGCCTATACAGAAAGTACATTTCGCCACTCAAACCGCCCTGTTGCAGGTTTACACCTACCTGCTCTGCCTATGCCATAGAGGCATATACCAAACGAGGCTTTTTTGTCGGGACGATACTGACGGTATGGAGGATTTTACGATGCAACCCCTTTTCTAAGGGTGGCTACGACCCCGTACCCGAAAAAGGACTATCCAACCCGAAGACACAGGAATAGTGGCAATACCGATAGGTGGAGCAGCAAGACTGCTCAATAAAAAGTAAAGGAAAAAGAAAATGTTTGATTGGTTATATACAGCCCTTGGTTGGCTGTTATCCTTCTTTAACAGTATTACAGGAAGCTATGCACTCGCATTGCTTCTCTATGCGCTTGTTTTCAAGCTTGTTTTGCTTCCCTTCGGAATCAAACAGCAGAGAAACCAAGTAAAATTGGCTGCCCTTACACCCAAGATCGAAGTTATCAAAGCGAAGTACAAGGGCAGAACCGACCAAGTAACACAGCAGAAAATGCAGCAGGAGATTATGGACCTGCAACAGAAGGAGGGCGCCAGCCCCCTGTCCGGCTGCCTCCCTATGATTTTGCAGTTGGTTATAATTATGCTGCTTTACACGGTTATCCAAAACCCCCTCTCGTATATGTCTAACACCAACAATGTGATAGACGAATACAACGAATTGATCAAGACTGAGGGCGTCACCGAGGAAACACTTCGCGAGAAGTTTGGCGACACCTTTGTGGACAAGTATGAGGATGTAATCTTTACCGTCAAGGATGGAGAGAAGAGCCTCAGCAAGACCATGCTTGACAAAAACACGGTTATCCTTCACCTTTATCGTGAGTTTTCTCCCGACGAGGGCGCATCCAACGCTACCGCTCTGCCTAACACCTCTCGTTGGCAGTTTAACCTGCTTAGCGCGATAACCCAAGAGCTTTACCCAGGCGGTCGCGGAAAGAGCCCCCTTAACGAGGAGGCTGCAGGGCTCCTCAGCTCACTCGGTATGGATGCAAAAGAGATCCCTGACTTTGAGTTCTTTGGCATAAATCTTGCTGACACCCCCGACATTGCAAAGGTGTTCAGCTCCACAGAGGCGACTCTGCTCTGCCTCATTCCTCTTTTGGCAGCGCTGTTCTCCTGGATAACCATGATCCTCACCCGTAAGCTTAACAAGACCGGTGTGCAGGGACAGGATGACCAGACCCAGAAGTCTATGCTTATTATGGACCTCATTATGCCTGCAATGACTCTGTTTATCGCCTTTGGTATGCCCGGTATGCTTGGTGTATACTGGATTTATCAGTCGGTATTCGGCTTTGCACAGTCCTTTATTCTTGCAAGAGCTATCCCCCTTCCCACCTACACCGAAGAGGAGCTTCGTGAGATGAGAAAGGCACAGAGAGAGGCAGAAAAGGCGGCAAGAGAGGCGGCAAAGAGTCAGCCGAGACACCGCTCGCTCCACTATATCGACGAGGATGATTACGATGAACTCCCCGCGGCGCCCGCAAGAGATGACGGACGTCCCAAGCCCACAGGTGGGGATATTCCCGAAATCAAGGACTAATTTCTACACATTTGAAAGGTACAATTTTATATGATAAAGGAAGTAATCGCAACAGGTAAGGATGTTGCAGAAGCAAAGGAAAATGCCATCGCCGCCCTTGCTGCTGGCGAAATGGACGATGTAAAGTTTGAGATACTTCATATCGGCTCTCGTGGCATTTTTGGTATAATTGGTGTTAAGCCTGCGCAGGTAAGAGCATACATCGAGATGCCCGACCGTCAGGAGCGCCCCCGCAGAGAAAGACCCGCAAAGAGGGATAGAGATAATGCTCGCTCCGAAGCAGTAAGAGAAGAAACTACCGAGACCGCGAGCGAGACCGACACCCCCAAGGCGGAGGGTGAGGGCCAGAAGAAGCACCGCAGACGCAGAAGAAATAAGAAGAACCGTCCCCAGGGCGAGACAACCTCTACAGAGAGGGCGTCCGCACCCAAGAGCAAGGTTGTTCCCGAGGCAGAGCTTCACCTCGAGCCCAAGCTTGTTGAGGCAGGCGAGGATATGTCCTTCGACT
>JAZSMN010000053.1:0-3793 GCA_045535925.1 Eubacteriales bacterium | reverse complement strand
TGCGATATGTTAATAAAAATCAGGGTGTTCCTTGCTTAAAACAAGAATTAAACAGGGTGCGCCCGAAAAAGAAAAATCGAGCGCCTTTTTTGGCGCTCGGGAAAAAAGTGTTTGGTATTAAAGAGGTTTCTTTGAAATTTGGGCATAGGGGCGTGGGTAGGTCGCAGGGCATTTTTCCTTTTTATCAATAAGAATAAGAGGGTGTGACAACTCCTCTCTGCCGTAGCGCAGAGTCAGCATTTCCACCTTGGTGTTTCTGCCCCCCAGTGTGGCGATAGCCTTTTTCGCTGCTGTAAGTTCATACTCGGCATTTTTCCCCTTCATAGCGATAAACTGTCCGCCAACCTTGACAAAGGGCATACACAACTCGCACAGTATTCGCATCTCCGCCACAGCTCTCGCGGTCACTATGTCAAACTTTTCGCGCAACTCGGCATTCTTTCCGCCGTCCTCTGCGCGCATACACAGGGCGGTGACATTCCCAAGACCCAGAAGCTTCGCCGTCTCTGCCACATAGTTGACCCGCTTTGCCGTGGAGTCAATCGCCACAATCTGGAGGTCGGGGCGAAGTAGTGCCATAGGTAGGGTGGGGAAGCCTGCGCCACAGCCAATGTCGGCAACCCTTGCTCCTTTAGGCAGACGAGATGCCAGAGTGGCACAGTCGAGATAATGGTTTAGTATAATTTTCGACGGCTCGGTAATAGCGGTCAGGTTGTATTTTTCGTTTTCTTCCAGCATTCTCACAGTAAGTGCATAGAACTTCTCGCAAATATCAAGGCTCAACATTCCGCCAAGACCACCCATGCCAAAACAGGCATTCATACCCGAAATAAATTTTGCTTTATCTATACTCATAGTCACTCCATAGTGTTTTATATACCTATTGTACCCCAAACAGCCTTTCTTGTCAACACCGAAAGGGGTAAAATTGCCATTTGCTTGACTTTTCCTCTTGGCTTTGCTAAAATAAATGTGGTAATATAAAATGTAAATTTATTACTTAATAATCAAGATATAAGAACATAGTATTAAAGGAGAAGATATGAACAAAACAATAGCTCTTATAGCCCACGACAACAAAAAGCACGATATGGTAGCCTGGGCGCTCAAAAACAAGGAGAGACTCGCTGAATATTGTCTCTGTGGTACAGGAACTACCGCAAGACTTGTAGAGGAGGCCACAGGCCTTAAGGTAAAAGGCTATCTCTCCGGCCCTCTTGGTGGAGATCTGCAGATTGGAGCTCTTGCCGCCGAGGGTGGAATTGATAAGATAATCTTCTTCTGGGACCCCCTGTCCAGCCAGCCCCACGACCCTGACGTAAAGGCGCTTCTTCGTATCGCCGTGGTCTACGATATCCCGATTGCCACTAACCGCGCTACTGCAAACCTGCTTTTGTAAAAGGCCCCCTGGCGAGAAACACTTGCCCATAGACAAATTTAGAAATTTGGAGGTAAGAATGTATGATTTATAGAGATTTTAAGGGGAAAAGGATGCCCCTGTTGGGCTTTGGCGCTATGCGTCTGCCCACCAAAAAGCTGGGAGAAGAAAGTGTTATTAACTTCGAGCTGTGCGAGAAAATGATTGACCTGGCTATGGAAAACGGTGTGAATTATTTTGACACGGCATACCCCTATCACGGTGGAAAAAGCGAGATAGTCCTTGGCGAGATTTTGTCCAAATATCCAAGGGACAGCTTTTACCTCGCCGACAAGTATCCCGGCCACCAGTTGCGCTCGGAGTATAGACCCGCCGAGGTCTTTGAGGACCAACTTAAAAAGTGCGGTGTTGACTACTTCGACTTCTATCTTCTTCACGATGTGAGCGAGAAATCTATCGAGGCCTACACCGACCAAAGGTGGGGAATAATAGACTACTTTATCGCAGAGAAGAAAAAGGGAAGAATAAAGCACCTCGGTTTTTCCTCCCACGCGATGCTCGACTGTCTAAACGAGTTCCTCGAAAAATATGGTGAGCATATGGAGTTTTGCCAGATACAGCTTAACTACCTGGACTGGACTCTGCAAAGTGCCAAGGAAAAGTGCCAGCTCTTAAATGCATACAATATCCCGATTTGGGTGATGGAGCCCGTGAGGGGCGGCAAGCTGGCGAATCTACCCGAGGCCGAGGCAGAGAAACTGGCGGCACTTTCGCCAAAGAGAAGTGCGGCTTCCTACGCCTTCCGCTTCCTTATGGATATCCCTGGGGTGACGGTGGTGCTGTCAGGAATGTCAGAAATGTACCAGGTCGAGGATAACCTCGCTACCTTTAGGACCTTTGACCCGCTCTCTGATGAGGAAAAGGAAATCCTCTTTGAAATTACCCGCTCGCTGATAGATGCCGTACCCTGTACAGGCTGCAGGTACTGTGTTGACGGATGCCCCATGGGACTTGATATCCCAATGATGATGAGCACATATAATGATATCAGGTTTACCCCCGCCCTCAATGTGTCAAGAAGAATAGAGTTCCTCCCCGAGGACAAAAAGCCCTCCGCCTGCATATCCTGTGGCGCATGCTCGGCTATTTGCCCACAGAAGATAGATATCCCCGAGGCTCTTTCCTCGCTTTCGGATATAGTAGAAAAGGTGCCAAAATGGGTGGATATCTGTCGCCAAAGAGAAGAGGCAGAAAGAAAGCTTAAGGGCGAAAAATAACCGCTTTTGCCACCTTTGGATTTGACCCGTTTAGTGTAAATTAGACACGGGTAGGAGCATAACAGGAGAGTTGTAAACAAATATTTACATAATCAAAGATGAGTTTTTATAGTAAAGATGATATAGTTTCGATAGTCCCCCTTGCCGAATATGATATGCTGGGGGCACGCGAGGCGCTTGAAGGCCTGCTCGCGCCCCTTGGTGGGCTCGACTTTGTAAAAGAGGGGATGCAGGTGGTGATAAAGGCCAACCTGGTTAGCGCTATGAAGCCCGAGGAGTCTGCCACTACCCACCCCGTTTTACTGGCGGCTCTTTGCGATATGCTAAAGGAACGTGGGGCGAGGGTGACTCTCGGCGATAGCCCGGGAGGTCTATATAATGCCGCCTTTGTCGGCAGGGTGTATAGGGTGACGGGTATGACTGCACTCCTCGAGCACGGCGCCTGCCTCAACGATGACTTTACCGAGGCGACCGCCACCTTTGAAGATGCGAAGGTGCTAAAGACCTTTTCATACACCGCATATCTTGACAAGGCCGACCTTATAATAAATTTCTCCAAGCTAAAAAGCCACGGAATGATGAATATGTCCTGTGCTACAAAGAATATGTTTGGTGTAATCCCGGGCATTATTAAGCCTGAATATCACTATCGTTTCCCAAATCACTCGGATTTTGCCAATATGCTCGTGGACCTAAACGAGTATTTTACCCCCGTGCTGTCGATATGCGACGGAGTTGTGGGAATGGAGGGCAACGGCCCTACCGCGGGCACGCCGAAGAGGATAGGATGCCTTATTGCCTCGCGCTCTCCCTACAACCTGGATATGATAGCCGCGGGAATTTTAGGATTTTCCCCCGAGGAAATCCCCACCCTTGTGGCGGCAAAGGAGCGCGGATTTGTGTATGACAAGATAGCCGACGTCCCCACAGCATGCGACCACTCCACCTTTATAGTTCCCAACTTCGAGCGTGTTGTGGCGCCCCACTCCTTACAGTTTTCGGGCGACGGTAAAAATCCAATAATGCGACTCTTTAGCAAGCTTGCAGGCTCGATACTCCGCACCAAGCCTGTGGTAAAGGGCGGCATCTGTGTCGGTTGTGGCGTATGTCGGGACATTTGCCCGGCAAAGGCTATCAT
>JAZSMN010000165.1:0-3855 GCA_045535925.1 Eubacteriales bacterium | reverse complement strand
TATTCATTGAAGATGAATATGTAGTGTATCAATGTGATAGTCCAAAGGGATATGAAGAATACAAAAAAATATCAGAAGTAGAGAAACTAATCGACTATGGTGAATTTTATCACATTGTATATCCCATAGGAAATATGAGTGATAAATTCATCTGCCCAAAAGACCTGCTTGTAGAGGGAACACTCGAGGAGTTTGAAGCATGTTTCCAAGGCAAAATTGTAAGGAAAGACGGAAATAAGTAAAACAGGATTTAAGAAGGTGAATTGATGGGGAGTAATAAAGAAATTAAAAAGGTATTACGCTTTTACCCTTGTTGTTTGTATTTTCTCTTGGAAAAATGGCTAAAACAAATGAGCCTCAAGGGGTGGCATTTGATAGAACGAAAATCGTTTATCTATTGTTTTGAAAAAGGGAAACCCCAAAACAGGGAATATTTTGCTTGGGACCCCACGGCTACTGGTATGGGTAAATATAGCATACCGATGAGATACCCGTTTTTAATTAAGACCTATGGCAAGCATAAGAAAAAATCGCAGTTAAACAGAAATTCTCTCCAAAAAGGCGATACTATAATGGAAGTTGACACAGAACGAATTGATGTTTTGACTGATGTGGGCTACAAGGAATTGGTTAGTGAACGGAATAGACTATATGCCATAATGACCTTGGAGTTTTGTGGCTTAATGCTACTTTGTTTGGCTTTGATTATCGTTATATTTTGTGTGCAGTGGTAATATGTTTTAAGTGCTTAATGCGTCCTATTCAATATGGGAGGATTAAATTGTGGCAGGGTTAAATAAATATAGCGGATTTGTCAGCAACGAATATGTTATTGTCAGTATAGCAAGGGCTGTGGTTGTATCGGTAACGCTTTGGGTTGCTTTGCTCTTAATCAATACTCCTCTACCGACAGTAGCCCTTTTGCAAGTGCTTCCCATTTTGATGCTTGTTTCGGATTATTTTCTTGCCCCTATGGCATTTAAGAGGGTGGTAATAGATGAGAATGGAATACGACTTGGCAAAGAAACTATTAGTTACTCTCAAATAAAAAGCCTCTCTATTGATATTGCTTATATTAGGAGGTATTGGGGTTTTAAGTTTATAGAGAATGTTACCGGCACCGAACAGCATATAGACATTTACTGTGAGGAAATGATTTGTATCAATTGCAGTTTTATAGGGCTTGACAGTTCGAACAGCAAAATTTATATACCAAAAAACAAAAAGACTGTTGAGTTGATGAGGCTTTACTACCCACCTTTTGAAGGGTGCTTGGCAGAATATACCCCACACCACTTCCAAAAAAGTAGCAAGGAAATTTGGAGCGATATTTTGAGGTGGGGTGTTATAGCAATTGCATTTCTATTTGTTTTAGTTATTCTCCCTATTGGGTTAGAAAACAAAATTGCTTGGGGAGTTATTGTTTTTGTTTTCCTTTTGTCGCTTTATATACACGAAAATTCGCACTATCTTTTTGCCAAGTTAGGTCGATAATACTAAGTTAGCAATCCCATTTTGCATAAAAATCTCCCCTACTCAAAACGAGCAGGGGAGATAATTTTTAAATTTCGTTACCCTCTTTGTCAAACAGGGGGAGCTTTTCGAGGTAGATTATGTCATCGCGACCTGCTGCATCACCCTCGGCGAGAATTGCCATTTTGCCGACGATTTGTCCGCCTGCTGTATTTACAAGGTTTTCAAGCGAGAGCAGAGAGCCTCCGGTACTGATAACGTCATCGACGATAAGCACACGTTTGCCACGCATAAATTCTGCATCATTACCGTCTATGTACAGGGTCTGTTTTGCGGAGGTGGTGATCGACTGGGTTTCGCACTTGACTACGTCGGACATATAGAGCTTTACCGACTTGCGTGCCAAAACATATCTGTTTTTGCCGGAAAGAGCGCACATCTCGTGGATAAGCGGAATGCCCTTGGACTCGGCAGTGATAAGCACATCGTGCTCGGGTGCTAAGGCATAAAGAGCCTCGGAGCACTTCTTTGTAAGTTCAACGTCGCCAAAAAGGACGAATGCCGCGATATTCATATTTTCACCCAGGGGGCAGAGGGGCAGGTCTCTTTCTATACCTGCAACCTTAAGTCTGTAAACCATAATAATAATTCCTCTCTTATTAATAAAAAAGATAGCATTACTATTATACACCACCTGTCCAATTTTTGCAAGAAGATATTGAAAAAACTCTAAAAGAAGTTAAATATAAAAGTCGTGGTTGCCTATGGTGTAGGCGTAGGTGCGGTTGTTTACAATCCAATTTGAGTGGGCAAGCACCGGGTTTAGGAAGTACATAGCATTGTCGGACAGGCTCACACCCTCAAGGCATATCTTCGCCGCCAAGGTTGCGGTGAAGGACGGAGTGTTGTAGATTGTTCCGTTTGCCACGGGGCTAAACTGCACGCCGTACTTTCTGTCGAAAATAACGCTCCAAATTGTGTTCGGGAACAGGTTTGACTTTACACGGTTTAGTATAACGTCGCCCACCGCAATCTGACCGAGCAGAGATTCGCCTCCTGCCTCTGCCATTATGATGCGCGCAAGCCACAGCACCTCGTCCTCACGGTAGTAACTGCTCGCCCTCGCAAGAGGTCTAACCGTGCCTTTAAGTGACACGCCCCCCTCTGTCGACATAGAGAGTCCCACCGCCTTTGCCAAAGTGGATGCGGGGATGTACATTCTTCCGTTGCTCATCACTACCGCGGGTGAGAAGTTAAACAGGGGTCTGTCGTTGGCATAAACCACATAAGCTCCGTCGGTCGCCGTCAGGGTAAGGCCGTTCATAGTCACGGTCACCGTCCTGGTCGACGAGGAGTAGGACACATACGCCCCAAGAGCATTAAAGCTCGCTCTTACGGGAAGATAGTATATTCCGTTTATATGTAGAGCCTCGTTGCCAAGACTCACACCACCGACCACCGCACTCGTCCGTGTGTAGGCATATATACTCTTGTTAGTGACCGAGGGCAGGTTGTAGTTGATTTTGCCAGCACGCTCTACACCACCTTCGGTATAGTCCACAGTATCCGTGCCATACACACCTTGACTACTTGTCCGTGACTCGGCACTGACCTCTATACTCGGGTACATCGAGAATACAAGCCCCACCATAAGAGCCAGTGCCATAAGCGAATACAAAATGCGTTTTCCTTTTTTAGTCTTTTTTTTGTTGTTTTTAGTCATATTTCCTCCTTTCGCATTTATGTATATATTCTACCATATCACCCCCCACCCCATCAATGCAAAATGTTTGGAAGGACTGGAAAGGAGAGGAAGAAAGGGGAAAATTGAAAGTGGAAAATTGAAAGTAGAAAATTGAAAGTGGACAATAAATAATGAATAGTGAAAAGTGAAGAGTGAAAAGTGAAAAGTGAAAAAATGAAATTGGAGAGCGAAGAGATTTTAAGGCCCTTTCCGAGAGAGGGCTCCCGACACAGTCGGGTGGGAGAGAACGCGTGCAGCCATACACAAGGTCGAGCCAAGAGGTGTTGGGCAAATGGTCTGGTAGGGGAGAAGCGAAAATTGAGAGTAGAAAATTGAAAGTGGACAATAAATAATGAATAGTGAAAATGAAAGAAGTATTATATCGCACTATCCAAATTGAACCTAATTTTCAACTTTCCATTTTCCATTTTCAATTTCAAAAATCGGGCGAATGCCCTTTAATTATATTTGTTAGTAGTTGTTATACTATTATTTCTCTATTATATTGTTGCTCAAATTGAGCAATCGGGATAGTCAAAATGAGCAATACCGATAGTCAAATTGACTAGTCAAATTGAACTGGGCAAAGGGTCAAATTGAGCTAATTCCCGCTCAAATTGACCGTTCAAATTGAATAC
>JAZSMN010000166.1:0-1909 GCA_045535925.1 Eubacteriales bacterium | reverse complement strand
CGTGCAATTCTATCCGAGCCTTGCTTGGTCGTGATAGTAAAGTCCACCGCCAAGTCTTCCGTCACGTTGAAGCCCGACGAGCCAACCGCATAGCCGCCTTCCGTATTCTCACGGAAGATCGTCCAGTTGATTCCTTCTTCGGGAACTTTGACGGGACGAATGTTCGCAAACAGGTCAAGCGCTTTTCGCATCGCGACGTTCGCGCTCTCGATGTTGGGCATTCCGTCACCCTTTTGCGGTGTGGTGGTAGGGCCCTTGAGGATTATGTGACAGGACTTAAGCTCTGCCATAACATCGTCGGGGATAGCCTTGCCTGTGGCAATACGGTTTTCGATAGTAAGGCCGTCAATGGGGACAAACTGGATTTTTCCCGCCTGTACCAGGTCATTGAGGATAAAGGAGAGCACCCTTGCCGCCTCCTTAGTTATCGTCGGGCCAATGCCGTCGCCACCACATACTCCTATTCTAATTGTATCTAACTTTTCATAGTCGACAAAGTCGCCCTGCGCCTTCATATTCTCGACACGGGTAAGCTGTTGTTCCAGAATTCTACGGAATTTAGCACAGGCCTCGTCGAGTCTATCATTGTAAATATTTGTTGACATTATTTCTCCTTACCGCCCCTCTTTGTGTACTCTAAAAGTCCGCCCGAGAGCAAAATCTCTCTCTGCCTATCGGTCAGGGAAAGCAAAAGGGGTATTTTTTTATTCCTTGTAGTAAGTATTACCTCGTCCTCGCTCTTAAGTGCGGTGACAAGTCCCTCGATATATAGCTCCTCACCCTCTGTCAGCGAGTCGTAGTCCTCCTCGTTCTTTAGGACTAAGGGGATAATACCGAAGTTTATCAGGTTTGCCGCGTGTATTCTCGCAAAGCTCTTGGCAACAACTGCCTTTACACCGAGGTACAGGGGGACAAGCGCCGCGTGCTCACGGGACGAGCCTTGTCCGTAGTTGTGACCGCCGAGGATTATGCCGCCACCCTCTCTTTTTGCCCTCTCTGGGAAGTCCTGGTCGCATACTGTGAAGCAGAACTCGGACAGCTTTGGCACATTAGAGCGATAGGGCAGGATTTTGCTACCCGCGGGCATTATGTGGTCGGTGGTGATATTGTCGCCCACCTTGAGGATTAGTTTAGTGGTGAGGTTTTCCTCGGGAGGCATACCCTTTGGGATTGGCTTGATATTCGGGCCTCGCTCGACTGTCACATTGTCTGCCTCTTCCTGTGTGGCAGGCATTTCTATCATATTATCGTTTATCTTAAACCTCTTTGGCATCTCAAACCTGGGGCTTTCTCCCAAGGTAGTGGGGTCTGTAAACACGCCATAGAGGGCGGACACCGCCGCGGTTTCAGGCGAAACAAGGTAGACCTGTGCGTCCTTCGTGCCACTACGTGCGAGGAAATTGCGGTTGAATGTCCTAAGGCTCACTCCACCGCTACCGGGCGAGAAGCCCATACCGATGCAGGGGCCACAGGCACACTCCAAAATTCTCGCACCCGCCGATATAAGGTCGGCAAGCGCGCCACACTCGGCAAGCATGGTATATACCTGCTTGGAGCCTGGGGAGATAGAGAGCGACACATCGGGGTGCACCGTCTTGCCCTTCAAAATATGGGCGACGGTCAAAAGGTCTACAAAGGAAGAGTTGGTGCAAGAGCCGATACAAACCTGGTCAATCTTCATACCAAGCAGCTCTTTTACCTCCTTTACATTGTCGGGACTGTGTGGGCAGGCGGCAAGGGGCGAGAGGGTAGAGAGGTCTATCTCTATGGCCTCATCGTAGACCGCATCCGCGTCTGCCTGTATCGGGGTGAAGCATTCGCCTCTTTCCTCTGCCTCAAGGAAGGCCCTTGTCACCTCGTCCGAGGGGAATATGGAGGTAGTCGCGCCCAGCTCAGCACCCATATTGGT
>JAZSMN010000039.1:0-7062 GCA_045535925.1 Eubacteriales bacterium | reverse complement strand
TGGTTGGCCAGAGATTTATTATGCTCTTGAATGATCACCCCTATTTTGAGATAACCGCACTGGTGGCAAGCCCCCGCTCCGCCGGACAGAAATACGGCAAGGCTGTGTTTGGCAGATGGAAGATGGCAAACCCCTGTCCCGAGAGAATTCTTAACATGGAGATTATCTCCTCCGATGATATAGAGCGCGTTGGAGAGCTTGTTGACTTTGTATTCTGTGCTGTCAGCCTGTCCAAGGACGAGACCCGCGCCCTTGAGGAAAAGTATGCAAAGGCGGAGATTCCCGTGGTGTCCAACAACTCTGCACACAGATGGACCCCCGATGTTCCTATGGTAATTCCTGAGGTAAACGACGACCACCTCGCCGTCATCGACGCACAGCGTGAGAGACTTGGCACCACTCGTGGCTTTATCGCTGTAAAGCCTAACTGCTCTATACAGTCCTATGTGGGCGCGCTCACTCCTCTGCGCAAGTATGGTATCAAGGAGGTAGTTGCTACCACATACCAGGCGATAAGTGGCGCGGGCAAGACCTTTAAGGAGTGGCCCGAGATGGTAGATAACCTCATTCCCTTCATCGGTGGCGAGGAAGAGAAGAGCGAGAAAGAGCCTCTTCGTGTATGGGGTACTGTCGAAAACGGACAGGTTGTCCCTGCATGCGAGCCTATCATCACCACCCAGTGCCTGCGCGTTCCTGTCACCGACGGACATATGGCGGCTGTGTTTGTAAGATTTGAAAACAAGCCCACAAAGGAAGAAATTCTTGCCGCTTGGCGCGACTTTGCCGGCAAGCCCCAGGAACTGGAGCTCCCCTCTGCTCCTGCACAGTTCATCACCTATTTTGAAGAGGAGAACAGACCCCAGACTCTCCTTGACCGCAACCTCTTTGGCGGTATGGGTGTGAGTGTCGGCAGACTTCGCGAGGATACCGTGTATGACTACAAGTTTGTTGGTTTGTCGCACAACACCCTTCGTGGTGCTGCAGGCGGTGCGGTGCTTATTGCCGAGCTGCTTTACAGAGAGGGATACCTTACCAAAAAATAATAGTCTGGGATTTTCCCGGCTTCAAGGACTACCCGTAGTGATTTGGGTAGTCCTTTTATATTTGGGTGGTTGTGTTGTACAACGAGCGGGGACTGGCGACCAAAATATTTTGTTTTTTGCTTGCTCTAAAAGCGTTTTGGTTATTTTGAATAAAAATTAATGACATTTTTTGTTATAGTGAAGTATTACAAACCTCGCATAGGCACTTGACTTTTAATATTTTAATAGGTATAATTATTATAGCGAATTATATATTAGGAACGAAAGGCTTTTTAGGTATTTGAAATGAAAAAGATAATCAGTTTGCTACTCTCTCTTACCTTGATGCTTGGTTGTATGCTCGTTCTCGGCTCCTGCGGAAATCCCGAAGAGCCTGAATTTACCGTTGCTACAATCTGCAATATGACCGAGAGTACTGCCGCTACCAAGACGGTTACTTTGATTGACTATGTTAAGGCTAACGGTGATACTATCAACGATGTTTACACTATGATCGTTGATGGCGATGACTCTATTTTTGAATATGTACGCACTCGCATGATCACTCCCGCCGAGGCTCTGGAGCTTGGCGTGAGCGGCAGATATTATACCGAACCCACCCAGTATATATATTTCAAGGATGGTCTTTATTCCACTAACGGTGCTGACTGGACTGCTGCGGCGCCCTCTCTCTCGACTATCAAGCTCGAGCTCAAGGAGGAGTACCTGACCGGTGCGGCTATTACCGAGAGCGGAACCGACCTCACTGCTAAGATTTCCGGAGAAAATATTAAGAAGGTATTTGGCGTAGAGCTCGATGTCGATGGTGACTTTACCATTGAGATAGAGACCGATGGAACCAACCTTGCGAGAATCAATATCTATGGCAAGACCTCCAGCGGTGCTTCTCTTAGCATCAACACCTCCTACACCTACTCCGAGCAGACCTTGAATTTTCCCACCCCTCATAACTAATCTGCACAAACAAGGAGGATAATGACAATGAAAAGAATTATTGCACTTGCACTTGTGCTTGCTATGTGCCTTGCCTTTGCTTCCTGTGGTGGCACGGACAACGATAACGTCCTTGCAGACTTCACCCAGATGTACAAGAACTCCAATCCCACCAAGATGGTATCCACTACCACCGAGACCTTTGGTCCTCTTACCTTCGAGTCTACCAAGGTTTTGACTATTGGTAAGGTTACCGACGCGGAGGGCACCAAGGACGCGGTTATCTACGATGTTCTTGAGGAAAAGCTTAGAAGCGTCGAAGACGGTGGTAAGGATGAGATAATCAAGGATACTATCGAATCCACCCACACCATTACCCTTTTCGTTGACGGCAAGGGTACAAAGAGCATCGACCCCAAGACGGGGAAGGCTGTTGGTAACTGGAATTCCAAGAACAGCATTGATATCCCTGCAAAGGGCGATATCGCTATATTCCTTGACCCAGATTTTATCACAAGCTATACATACGAAAATGACACCCTTAGCTTTGTAGTTCCTGCAAACGGTACACTCTATGTATTCGGTCAGCAGATTGACTCCAACGTCAGCGTGTCCATAGTTAAAGAGGGCGCTATTATTAAGGGTATTTCCATCAGATACAGCTCTCCCGCAAACGAAGAGGCTGGCGTATATGAAAGCTCTGTTGAGATAGATATTTCCTACTCGTATGACAACGAGCCTATCACTTTCTAATAGGAGGAGCATCGAATTATGAAAAAGATAGTTGCACTTCTGCTTGCACTTGTTTGTGTATTTGCACTTGCTTCCTGTGGCGGCCCCGAAACTCCCGAGGGTCCTGACTACTCCGACCTCGAGGCCTTCAAGGCTGCTATAACCGCATCTGCTCCTGCAGGCGCTGT
Organism: Eubacteriales bacterium; assembly: GCA_045535925.1. GTDB lineage: Bacteria > Bacillota > Clostridia > Oscillospirales > CAG-272 > UBA1740. The sequence goes on along the minus strand of JAZSMN010000039.1, from coordinate 4,166 downwards.
TATTACTGTTGAGCTTGAGAACACTATCAGCACCCCTCTTATGGGCACCTTCACCGTTACCTATGGTGAGGAAAATGCTGTGGTAGAATATGAGTATGACCAGTTCCTTCCCATCGATCCGAGTGCTCCCGCCGAGTCGGATAGAGAGACCGTGACCGGTACTGCTACCATCGACAAGAACGGCACCGTTACCGGTGACCTTAACTCCACCGTTACCGCCGCTACTCTTCTTAACTACAATCTCGATGGTACCAAGATGACTTATATCGTAGAGGCTGGTATTCTTTCCGCTAACATTTCTGCGGCAAACACCGAGAGTGTTCTTGGTGTTAATATCGGCGCAGACGTCACCTTAACCCTCGCTATTTCGGAGGGCAAGATTGTGTCTGTTACTCTTAACTACCAGACTACTACCGGCGCTGCAGAGATAGCAACCACCTACACATACGCATAATTTTTGATAACTAAAAAGGTCGCAACAATGTTGCGACCTTTTTCTTTTAGCTGTGAGAAAAGGTTTTTCCTTTTTCTCAACTGTTTTATATAAGCTTTCTTTTTATGTCAGGGCTTTAGTGAGAACTTGATAGTTTTTGAGTTGTAGTCAAAGCTTGAGACCTAACCAATACGGCTTTTTATCTGTTCAATAAGGCTATCGTTGTCGACTACGCTAACGGTTACCACTTGGAAGCCGTCGTATTTTATATCGACATGCTCCATAGCGCTTTTCAGCGAGATTATGGACTCGGAGTAGCATCTACGCTCCTTTTTTACGCCACGTATCTTATCGTAGAGGATTTCCTTTTTTAATATTAGACCGAATTTTATAAAGACGGTTTTTTCTCGTAGCTCTACGTAGCCAAACAGGGGAGATATTACTACATAGAGGGTCAATAGGTCGACGGCAAGCACAATAGCAATAGCAAGCCCGTCTGGGTAGAAGCAGACCGCCACAGTCACACCCAAAAGCAAGGACACCGCGATTATAGTGGTTATCCAAAACAACCTGTCAACAAGAGGTCTGTATCTCTTTTGCATATCATTCTCCTTTTTATAAATTAGGCGACAAGCATATTCTTGTCGCCTAAAAGTGTCTTATAAGTATTATTTGCCCTGTTCGCCGTTTTCGTTGTTGGTCTTTGTTTCCTGAGAGAAAGCGCCTTCTCTTGCCGCTCTGTGTGCACGCTCTTCCTTTTCCTCTGTGGTGATTTCCCAGTGGATAAGTACAGCAAGCACGGCACGAAGCAGTATAACTATACCGAGTATCAATAACTCTTCAAGTTCTCTTACAATAACCGTATTTACTATCTCTGCGCCCATCTTGAATTCGAGTGCCAAAGCCAGATTTCTACCAAGGGCGATAACCGCGTTGGCAGGTGTGGTCTTGTCAATCATACTCTTTATATACTGATACAGCACCTTGATGGAGCCGAAAATTACGATAGATATACCGATTATCTCAAGTGTATGTACCGTAGCCTGTGCGAGCGCGCGGAGAATATCCTCATAAACAGCTAAGAATGCGTCAAACATATCTTACCTTCCTTAACTAATGGTGATTTATAACTGTATTGGTGTCTAAAAGTATTATATCACATAGCCACCGACATTTCAAGTAGAAAATTAACATATGTCATTTTTTGCAAAATATTGTCGCAGGAGTGCAGATTTAAAAAAGACCACAACGCAAACCGTGTTATCGGCTCGCCATTATGGTCTTTTGTATTGCTTTTTATATTGTTTATGCCGTTTTGGTTATTCCTCTTTGATGCCAAAGAGTCATTTGAAGAAGTCGACAATCGCTGCTAAATAATCGGGAAGATTATCTTTTCTTGAAGACAAACCATACAAGGCTAAATCCGCCTATACCAAGAAGGAGAATCGCACCGATAACGATACCAATAATAGCGCCGGTGTCAAGGCCCGCATTAGGAGTCTCGGGAGTCTCGCCTGGTTCTTCGGGGTCGCCACCCTCGGACGGGGGATTTGTCGGTTTATCGCCGCCTTCCCCGGGTTCTTCAGGAGTTTCGCCTGGTTCTTCGGGTTTGTCGGGAGTTTCACCTGGCTCCTTTTCCTCCACGTCACCGCAGGAGCAGACACCGTCCACGTAGCTATGCTCTGTGGGGTCTATGGTTTCGGTGTAGCTATCACCACACGCGCAGGTGTAGGTGAGCAGACCGGGCTGTGTACAGCTTGGCTCGGTGGTTGTCGAGCACTTAAAGTCGTGCTCGTGAGGGGTAGAGCTCGCCGGTACAAATGCCATGTAGAAGAGGTTAATCGAGTCGCCCTTGGTTACTGTGTGTGTGCCTGTGCCAAGCGAAATCTCGAGTATTTGGTTTGACGGGATTACAAAGGCGGTGCCGCCAACCTTTATCTTTTTGCCCGACGCGTTGGTCGTGCCACCAAACACAAGCACCAGTGTGCCCTCGGTGGTCGCACTAAAGGAAATGTTGGTCGAGGTCTCTATCTTTAAGCAGGTTTTCAGCGTCATGTTTCCAAAACTCACCGTGCCTTTGGAGGTAGAGGTGTTACCGTTAATGCTGAAGAAGCCGTCAGGGTCGGTCTTTCCGTTTTCCTCGAAGCTATGCACCTCTGCGTCGGGGGTTATAACCGTTCCACTTGTAATGGTAGAGTCACCGGTGCTACCGCCACCGGTATTGTCACCAGAACCGCCGTTGTCGCCGGAGCCGGGATTGTTGCCGCCGTTATCTCCGCCTTCGGGAGGTGGGGGTATGGGTGTGGTCGCGGCATTCGGGTCGGTCGCGATAATCGTTAGTGCGGAAATAGTCGCTTCCTTGTACTTGCCGCTACCTACGTCGTAGGTGCCAGACTGGATGAAGTAATATCCTGCAGGCAGGCCTTTTGCCGTGCCGCTACCTACAAGCAGACTTCTACCACTCTCGTCGCAGAGAACAAGGTTGTTAGAACTGCCGCTATGCTGGGTGACGGTAATGTTGACCTCGGTATCGACATAGAAGACAATGTCGCATCCTGTCGCCTTTCCGCCAAGGGTGATGCCGTCCGCGTTGTACTTGGAGGCATTAAACACGATGTTGTCATGTGTGCCCGAGGAGGGGATAGTTGTCTTGCCCAGCGCCCCCGAGTAGTCAAGCACAAGCGCCGCTGTGGGGTAGTAGCTGGTAGGGATAACCGACACGTTTACCTCGTCGGGGCTGACTATCTTTGCCTTCTGCGTGCCCGCGTAGGCGAGGACAACCGCCTTCATCTCTGCTATGCCCTCCTGGAGCTGGTAATTGCCCGAGGGGATGTAGCTTATTGAGGGGTTGGTGTCGAAGTTTGCGTATTTATTAGATGTGCTAACCTGTGTCGATTTGTCGGTTACGATAGTGGCGTTATTCTCTCCGGTACAGCTGGTGAAGGAGTCGTTGTAGCTCTTTACAGCGCCGGAGTCAACTCTGGCGGGGTTCTTGCTCTCGTAGAACAGGTTGTACTCCGAGAAGATGTAGGCATTTGCCCTAGGGTTCATGCAGTAGGAAACCTGTCCGTCAAAGATGTTGTTGTACATATGTATGTTCGCCTGACGAGCCAGGGGACCACGTGACTCGCAGTCTACCCAGTAGTTGTGGTGGTAGGTCAGGTGATACTGAAGCGAGCTATCGGACGAGCCGACAAGATTGGTCTTGTGGTATCCGTAGTAGTAGCAATAGGAGTTGGTAAAATACTGTCCGCGCTTGAAGTCGCAAGCGCCGTCACCGCCATCCTTGTCGCTCTCGGCGGGGTTGAAAATAACAGGGGCATAGAAGGAGCAGTGGTGAATAAAACAACGCTCGACAGGAGCTGTAAGGGTAGAGCCTTCTTGCTGTCCTTCCATACCGACACAGTCCTCGGGCACATTTCTAAAGTTGATGTTTCTGACTTCGAAGCTCTGGCCGTAGCCCCTTTGATAGTCAGCGGTGTTGCATATAAAGTGCAGGCCCCAGCCGTTTATTGTAGCATCCGGGCCAACACCCTCGATGGTGATATCCTTGCCACTGGTGATTCTCGCCATAAAGCCGTTGTCGCCCACGCTTCCACCATAGTCGACAGAGTCGTATGCTGTCAGACCCTCTGGTGCTGTAACATTGCCGATAATACGAATTACAAGGGGAGTGCCATCCTCGGCAAGCTTGCGAATAATTCCCGCATTGGTGTTAGCGAGGCCACCCTTG
>JAZSMN010000138.1:0-6762 GCA_045535925.1 Eubacteriales bacterium | reverse complement strand
TTATTGGGGGCAACCGAATCAATATCTACTTGAGAAATATCATAGTCGATATCTTCAAGAGCCTTCATAAGTTCGGATCCACCCATACCGGCATCGCCTGTGGAATCAATAATCTCGTAAACATCAATTTTGTCTCTGCTCATCTTTTATACCTTCCTTTAATTAATAACTAATTTGAACCTTCACGCATTCTTGCTAACATTTGCATAAGATCGTCGGTTGTGGAAACCTTTTCTGTTTCTTTTTTCTCTAATGACCTACGCAGAGTATCAATGCTCTCAAGAAGAACTTGTACCGAGTTGTTCCCTATCTGCATTCTCTCGATCTTCATTCTTGTAATACGGCTAACCTGTTCAGGTGCAAACATCTCATTTATATTTGACATCTTTTCGTCACCTGACAAGTAGGCACCCCTTATGTAAATGAAAATCTTAAGGTTAAGCTCTGTGACAAAATCTTCTTCACTCAAGAGATTTTCATCAAACACCTTTTTGCGATACTCGGGATAAATCAACAAAAGACCAAGGACGTGTTCTTCATTCCTCGCAATGACCGGCGCTTTGATAGAATCGGGGTTTGCGGAATCGCCATGACCCATTGTAGTTTGTCTAACATTCTCGGTTTCTTTTTTGCGTTCGACCAGATGATTTCTACGCACCATTCGCGCGACATCAGCCTTTACACTATCAAAAGAAACATTAAATCTTTTACAAACATAATCTATATAGACATCGCGTTCTGCCTCGGAATAAATCTCGGAAATCACCTTTTCAAGTGATGCGAGTGCATCTATCTTCTCTTGCGGATCGCTAATATTAAACCTGCCGAGAATGTTATCGAAGTTAAACTGGAACTTACTCTTAGGCTTATCAACGAGGGCGCGGAATGCGGCACTACCATACTGCTTTATATACTCGTCGGGGTCCTTGGCTCCACTGATATGTAGCACACTTGTATCCACACCGTACTCCTCGAGAATCTTCATCGCACGGGTGGTTGCTTTCTGCCCCGCCTCGTCCGAGTCATAGCATATAATTACACGCTTGGTGTAGTTTTTCAGTATTCTCGCCTGCTCGGAGTTTATAGCAGTGCCGAGGGTTGCTACAGCATTTGTAAAGCCTGCGGCGTGTAGAGAAATAACATCGGCATATCCCTCACATAGAATAATGCTCTCGCTCGAAGAGTGTCTGGCGAAGTTAAGAGCAAACAAATTTCGCAGTTTTTTGAACACGGGGGTGTCCGAAGAGTTTAAATACTTAGGCTTACTGTCGTCGAGGACGCGGCCACCAAAGGCGATAACTCTACCCGAAACATCGATAATCGGGAAAATTACCCTACCTCTAAACTTATCGTAATAATTCCCTCTTTCACTCTTGGATATAAGGTCTGCGAGCAAAAGTTCTTCTTTTGTATAGCCTTTAGCGACAAAATGCTTCAAAAGTGCATCAAAGGATTTTGGCGCATAGCCGAGCCCGAAGTGCGTGATAGTCGCCATATCCATTTTACGCTTATCGATAAAGTAGGACATCGCCGCCTTTGCGTCGGGGTTGTTGGCTTTGAGGTTTTCGTGGAAGAATCTTGCAGCCTCTTGGTTTAACGCATAGAGCCTTTCCCTATCAATTTTAGGGCCAGGACTATAATCGTCGGTATCAACAACGGTTATACCCACACGTTTACCAAGGAACTTTACAGCATCTGCATAGGCCAGATTTTCCATACGCATAGTAAAGCTTATCTGGTCACCGCCTGCTCCACAACCGAAGCAGTAGAAGCTGTTGTCATGGGTATAAACGGTAAATGAAGGTGTTTTCTCACCGTGGAATGGGCAAAGCCCCTTAAGATTTGAACCCGAACGCTTTAGGGCTACGTATGAACCAATTAATGAATGAATATCTGTTCTTAATAGAATTTCTTCTATAATTGCTCTATCTATCACGATTTCACCTCCTCATACTTTAAGATACGCAAGCTTTCTAAAAAAACACTTTATTTTTGTCAAAAAATATCAAAAATCAAATTTTTCCTCTATTACATCGAGTTTTACCCTGCTTGCTGTAGCACTAATAAGCTGTTCTTCTAACTCTTCAAGCATAGTCTTGCGAATACTACCCGAAAGCTCCACCTTATCAGTATAACGAATATCATCAGTCCTAAATCCGTTTTTATCAAGCACGGTAATAATCTTTTGATAATCAGAATAGGAAACCTCAATTTGACAATAGGTATAGATATCATAGGTTATAATTTCACCAGATTTAAGCGCGCCATTTGCCGCAGAGGAATATGCGCGCACCAAACCACCTGTACCAAGCAATGTGCCGCCAAAATATCTTGTGACTACAATTACAACATCTGTACATCCATTTTTTCTTATGGCATCAAGCACGGGCACCCCGGCTGTTCCCTGGGGCTCGTGGTCGTCCGAGAAGCGCATTGTAGTGTTTTCACGGCATACGTAGGCATAGACGTGGTGTCTTGCATCAGGGTATTTTCTTTTTACACTCTCGATAAAGGAGAGAGCTTCGCTTTCATTTGACACGGGCATAGCCTGACCGATAAACACCGACTTTCTATCCTCGTATTCAAAATAGCCCTTGTTCTTTATCGTTATATAGGACTCGAATGCCATTATTCCTCACCTACAATGTATCTATGATACATTCCTTGAGTTTTTCTATCAAGTACCGCATCTACCGTTATTCCTGCATCTGTATACTCAACCTCGAGCACGGTAGCATTTTCGTATAGTTTATTTAGTATATTACTCTCGGTATATGGGAGCAAGAGCCTAAATTTCTTCTTGTTTTTGTGTATTTCCTCGTCAATTGCTTCAAGAAGCGCATCCACGCCCTCGCCAGTTTCGGCAGAGAGATAGACCGCATCGCCGTGCCTACCCATTTTTGTGCCAGCTGAAAGATCGCACTTGTTATATACAAGTATGACAGGCTTGTCAGATGAGCCGAGCTCTTCTATAACCGATCTTGTTACCTCAAGATGCTCACCAACCTCGCTATCGTTTATATCCGAAACAATAAGGAGAATATCGGCATATTTAACCTCGTCGAGGGTAGATCTAAAAGCCTTTACCAGGTGGTGAGGCAATTTTCTAATAAAACCAACCGTGTCGGTAAATAGCACCGATTCGCCCGAGGGGAGCTCTGCCTTTCTGGTGGTGGGGTCAAGGGTTGCGAACAGCTTGTTCATAGCAAGAACGCCAGCACCGGTAATTTTATTGAGGAGAGTTGACTTGCCCGCGTTGGTATAACCTACAAGCGCCACCTTTGGCATACCGCTTCTATCTCTTTGGGCGCGCATTACGGCGCGGTTAGCCTCCATTTCGGCAAGTCGACGCTCTAATGCGACAATTTTCTCGTGAAGATGACGTCTGTCTGTTTCAAGCTTGCTTTCACCAGGGCCGCGCGAACCTATTCCACCACCCTGTCTTGAAAGCTCCAAGCCTTTTCCTGTTAGTCTGGGGGCGGTATAGCGAAGCTGTGCAAGCTCAACCTGGAGTTTGCCCTCTCCTGTTACTGCGTGAAGAGCGAAAATGTCAAGAATCAACATACTTCTGTCGATAACAGTAACATCGCCAATATCATTTTCAAGATTTCGTATCTGTGCACTTGTTAGCTCAAAGTCAAAAATAACAAGTGATATATCATTTGCCCTGGATAACTCTGCTATTTCCTCAACCTTGCCCTTGCCTATACAGGTGCGTGGGTCAAAGGACTCCTTTACCTGTGCGACCTTTGCAAAACATACTCCACCCGCTGTATCAAGCAAACGCTCCAGCTCATCGAGGCTTCTATAACACTCGTCAAGCTCACGCGTGGAGGAGGCAATTCCGACAAGGATGGCAGAAGAGCCACTTGTTTCGGTAATTTTAGAAAGTTCGGACATAATACCTCCTTAAAAAAGTAACACTGCTTGTGCGAATACTCGCACAGAAAAGAAAAAGAGCGCAGGACACTACCAACGCTCTTTTCGTAAATAACTTACTGCTTTACTGCTGCAAGACGCTTCTTGAATCTATCAACACGTCCGCCGGCATCAACAAACTTCTGCTTACCAGTGTAGAAGGGGTGACACTTGGAGCAAATTTCTACATTCATATCGCCCTTTACGGAATGAGTAGTTACGGTCTCGCCACAAGCGCACTTAATGGTAGCAACTTTGTACTCGGGATGAATTCCGGATTTCATTTTAACACCTCTTTAAATTTAAAACTTTTCATTGCGATTTATTATATCATACTTTTTTTATTTTTGCAAGTGTTTTTTTCATTTTTCGTAAAAAATATTATTTTAGATATTTTTAATACAATTTAGAACTTATTTTTATCTATTTTTACCTCAAAGGCAGGTATTTTTTGGTTATAGGCGCTCTTCTATCCTCTTGCGAAGGCGGAGCATTATCTTTTTTTCTAAGCGAGAAATATAGCTTTGTGATATACCAAGAGCATCGGCGACCTCTTTTTGTGTAAGCTCGGTTTGCCCATTTAGGCCAAATCGCATCTCGATAATCACCCGCTCTCTGCTGTTAAGCTCACCGACCGACTCCATCAGTATTTTTCTCTCTTCGTCATCCTCTATCTCTCTTGTGACTACATCGCTATCGCTTCCCAAGATATCCGACAAAAGCAACTCGTTACCATCCCAGTCGACGCTTAACGGCTCATCTATGGAAATCTCTTTTCTTTGCGATGATGCCTTTCTTAAAAACATCAAAATCTCGTTTTCAATACACCTTGATGCATAGGTGGCGAGCTTTATATTCTTCGATTTATTAAACGTAGAGACCGCCTTCATTAGCCCTACTGTGCCAATTGAAATCAGCTCTTCGATATTAGCCCCCACACTCTCAAACCTTTTCGCTATATAAGCTACGAGCCGCAGATTGTGTTCTATAAGTGTAAGGCGCGCCTCTTCTAAATTTATGTTATCTATAAGTTCGTCCTCTTCTGTGGGAGAAAGAGGTGGCGGGAGCATTTCGCTTCCATTTATATAATATACCTCACCCCTGGAAAAGCAATCCTTTATACCTCTAAAAAGCCGAGAAAGCCAAGCAAAAAATTTAACTAACATTTTCTATCACAGCAAGCGGTGCCAAAGCCTCATAACCGCCAAAAGTCCCCTCCTCTTTATCTATTACGACCGTCATTTCGACTTCCTCTTGCCTTTCATCTATCTCTAAAATAACACTATCGGCTCTTACCCCAGTCATAATGTGGGTCTCTCCCATTCTGGTTATTGGTATAAGCCTTATCCTTTTTCTAAACCCGAGCCCCAAGGAATCTATATCGCAAAGCTCGATAACATTTCTTGGTAAAAACCGTTCTGCCAATTCCCTCTTTATAAACAATATCGGGTAAAGCCCCATAGGATCCTTGGCAAGATTACCCGAATCTACAAGTGCTTCACATTCTACACTTTTCCCCTCGATTTTTATAGACACGCGAACCGTGTGCTTTGCCGTTTTGTTTTGAAAAATCATCGTTAAACCTCGCAAAATACCTATTATTATTAAAATCATCACAGAAAACAGAAGAAGTCCTCTGTTTCCTGCACCACCCTCGCCTGTGGTATGTACATATTTGTCAAGAAAAGAATACATTAGGTTTACAATACCACCGAGCAGAGTCATTATGATGAAAAAGCAAATTGTAAACTTCACCCTTCGTGCACTCGCGCACGGCTTTGGTACAGAGAAAAATATAACAAGAATCAAAAGTATAAATAATAAAAGACCACCAAAAAATGACTTTATAAACAAAACATCAAAGGCGGCAAGCAAGGAAGAAATGGCGCTGATTATCGAAAGCCTTAACATTCTCGCTTTTATGTTTAAAATCTTAACACTAAAAAACAAAGCAAGTAAATCTACTGTAAAATTAACAAGAAAATATACATCTATATAAATTGTTTTCATCGCATCACCTCGAGGAATATTGTAACACGAGGGGCGAGGAGAATTTTGTCATATTAAATCGATAGAAAAAAGTTATTTATATGATTTTATCGCTCTTGGAAGTCATAAAAAAAGAAGCACGAAAAATTCGTGCTTCTTCAAACTATTAAGATTTCTTTTCATTAATTAATATATAGTAAATCAATTAATAAGGTGATATACTTATATTTTTTCAATTATATCAGCCGCTCTTTCAAGATAATCGCCCTCGAACAGCTCGATAACACCCTTGTCGCAAAGAGATGCAAGCTCGGGGTCGATAGGAAGCTGTGCAAGGCACTTGGTGTTGTAGGTCTTGGCAAGTGCTTCTATCTTGCTCTCACCGTAGGGTCGAATAATCTTGCCACAGTCGGGACAAATAATATAGCTGTAGTTTTCGACGAGGCCAAGAACAGGAATATTCATAAGCGATGCCATATTAACAGCCTTCTCTACTATCATCGATACCAAGTCCTGGGGGCTTGTTACGATAATAATACCATCAAGGGGAAGGCTCTGGAATACGGTAAGGGGTACATCACCAGTTCCTGGAGGCATATCGACAAACATAAAGTCTACCTCGTTCCAAACAACCTCGGACCAGAACTGTTTTACAGTTCCTGCAATTACAGGACCGCGCCAAACTACAGGTTTGGTCGCATCGTCAAGAAGAAGGTTGATACTCATAACCTCGATGCCAGTCTTTGTTTTAGGGGGGAACATACCAAGGTCATTTCCTTCAACAAGACCAAGTCCAAGTCCAAAGGCCTTGGGTATAGAGGGGCCTGTGATAAAGTCGGATCGTAGCCATGTCGT
>JAZSMN010000185.1:0-5289 GCA_045535925.1 Eubacteriales bacterium | reverse complement strand
AAGACCGCTTTGGCCTCCGACTTAGCTTGGAGAGGGCGATGCCCATCTTCTCCTGACCTGCCTTGGTCTTGGGCTCGATAGCCTGACGGATAACGGGCTCAGGGAATACCATGGACTCAAGGATAATGGGATGCTTCTCGTCACAGAAGGTGTCACCGGTAGTGGTGTTCTTTACGCCAACAACAGCAGCGATATCACCTGAATAAACTATGTCAAGGTCGCTTCTCTCGTTTGCGTGCATCTGAAGGATACGGCCGAATCTCTCGTCGCTATCCTTAGTGGAGTTGTAAACTGCGGTTCCCTTAGAAACCGAACCAGAGTAAACTCTGAAGAAGCAGAGCTTACCAACGAAGGGGTCGGTCATGATCTTGAAGGCAAGAGCGGAGAAGGGCTCATCATCACTTGCGTGACGAACGTCCTCTTCCTCGGTGTCAGGGTTGATACCCTTGATTGCCTCGATGTCAGTGGGAGCGGGCATGTACTCGATAATGTTATCGAGAAGCTTCTGTACACCCTTGTTCTTATAGGATGTACCGCAGCATACGGGGATAATTGTATTAGCAAGAGTAGCGCGACGAAGAGCAGCGCGAAGTTCCTCGTTGGTGATTTCCTCTTCCATGAGGTACTTCTCCATAAGTTCCTCATCGGTCTCGCAGATAGACTCTACCATGTTTCTGCGATACTCTTCTGCCATCTCAACCATATCCGCGGGGATTTCTTCAACTCTCATGTCCTTACCAAGGTCGTCGTAATATACGTCAGCCTTCATCTCCATAAGGTCGATAATACCGCGGAAGGAGCTCTCTGCACCAATGGGAAGCTGTACGGGCACCGCATTAGCACGGAGTCTTTCCTTAATCATTCTAACAACACGGAAGAAATCTGCACCCATAATGTCCATCTTGTTGATGTAGCACATTCTGGGAACCTTATACTCATTAGCCTGGTTCCAAACTGTCTCGGTCTGGGGCTCAACGCCACCCTTTGCGCAAAGAACGGTAACAGAACCGTCAAGAACTCTAAGAGATCTCTGAACCTCAACGGTAAAGTCAACGTGACCGGGGGTATCGATGATGTTTATACGATACTTGTTCTCTTTTGCTGCAGCGGGATCGTTCTGGAACTGGGTAGGAACCCAGTAGCAGGTAGTAGCAGCAGAGGTAATAGTAATACCACGCTCCTGCTCCTGTGCCATCCAGTCCATTGTTGCGGAACCATCGTGAGTTTCACCTATACGGTGAGTCTTACCGGTATAAAAAAGGATTCTCTCGGTTGTTGTAGTCTTACCAGCATCAATGTGAGCCATGATACCGATATTTCTGGTATGCTCAAGCGAATATTCTCTGGGCATTTGAATCTTTCTCCTTCTTTATATCGAAAATTAGAATCTGTAGTGAGCAAAAGCCTTGTTTGCTTCTGCCATCTTATGGGTGTCTTCCTTCTTCTTGAAAGCGCCACCCATACCAGCCTTAGCATCCATAATCTCGCCAGCGAGACGCTCTGCCATGGTCTTTTCACCACGGTTTCTTGCATAGCTGATAATCCAACGGAGTCCGAGAGTCTGTCTACGATCTGCACGAACCTCCATGGGTACCTGATAGTTAGAACCGCCTACACGGCGAGCCTTAACCTCGAGAACGGGCATAACATTCTCAAGAGCAGCAACGAAAACATCAAGTGCGTTCTCACCGCTCTTTGCTTCGATCATTGCGAATGCATCGTAAACGATCTTCTGAGCAACACCCTTCTTACCATCGTACATGATATTGTTGATAAGCTTGGTCACAAGCTTAGAACCGTACAACGGATCAGGCAATACATCTCTTTTGGAAATTTGACCTCTTCTAGGCACTGTACTTCCCTCCTTCATTAAATTATGATATCATAGGTACTCGAAAACATCATTGTTTCGTAAGTGCTCGTTTTGCGATTATATAATAGAAAATCTATACCATCACAGCACATGAGCACATATCGTCCGACAAGACCTATTACTTCTTCGGACGCTTTGCTCCGTACTTGGAGCGGCTCTGCTTACGGTTAGCAACACCCTGGGTATCAAGGGTACCACGAATAATGTGATAACGTACACCGGGCAAGTCACGAACACGTCCACCACGAATAAGAACAACCGAGTGCTCCTGAAGGTTGTGACCGATACCGGGGATATAGGAAGTAGCTTCCATACCGTTGGTAAGTCTTACTCTCGCGATCTTACGAAGCGCAGAGTTGGGCTTCTTAGGAGTTACGGTAGTAACCTTGGTGCAAACGCCTCTCTTCTGGGGTGCAGAAAGATCGGTGGTCTCACGACGAAGTGCGTTGAAACCTCTCTGAAGCGCGGGAGTCTTGGACTTGTAGGGCTTATCAGAGCGACCTCTTCTAACGAGCTGGTTAAAGGTTGGCATGATTTTCCTCCTTCTCTAAAAATTAATATCGGCATAAAAAGGGCATAATTCCCCCATTTCTGCTAATACCACCTAATTGTATCACGGACAAAGTCGTTTGTCAATGCTTTTGTTAAAAATTCATAAAAATTTTTTCCGTATTGAACAAATAAAAAAGAATTACATTCTTAAGTCTAATTGTATACAAAATATATTAAATATTCGCCGCAAAATCCTCCTTTTTTGAGGTGTCAACGGGTGTCCTGTTATGCCAAAAAGAGGGCGCGAAGGCAAAAAAACAGTGCCCTCCACACAGTCCGACGGAGCGCGTGTTAGTGAGTATATCTGCTTGACAAATATTTTATATTATGATATACTACCTATGATAAACTGATATAATGGAGTAGGTATGTCTAAAATCAAAGTGTGCTGCTACCTTGAACATTGGGCAAGCGGCGGGATTGAGTGCTTTATTACGAATATACTAACCGCCCTTCCCCACGACTCCCAGGTGGATATCGTCGCAGACCTGGTAGAGGACAGCATCTACACCGAGGCCGTCGAAAAGGCGGGGGCGCGAGTCATAGAGATGGCCGGCAAGCTGCGTGCCAGAGAGAATGAAAAGATTTTTAAAAGGCTGGTGGAGGATAACAAGTACGACATAGTACACCTGCATATTTTCCACGGACTGGCTCTCAAGTATGCAAGGATTGCCAAGGAGTGCGGAGTGCCTGTGCGCATCGCCCACGGACACGGTGCGGGACTACGCAAGTCGCCGACCAAATTCCTAAAGCTGCTCCTACACCATTACGGTCTTGCAAGATATAAAAAGGATATAACCCACGCACTCTCTTGCTCGGAGGCTGCGGCGGAGTTTATGCACTTCGAAAATGCCGAGATAGTAAAGAATGGCATCGAGGTGGAAGGTTATGCCTTTAGTACAGAGGCGCGAGAGAAAACACGCGAGGCTCTATCGCTCGGTGAATGCCCTGTGATAGGTCATATCGGCAGGCTTTCGGGCGAGAAGAACCACGGCTTTTTGCTCGATGCTTTTGCCGAGATAAAGAAGGCGCAAAGCGATGCAGTCCTGCTCCTTGTAGGTGAGGGGGATATGCAAGCAGAGATTGAAAAAAGGATAATCGAGCTCGGTCTTGCCGACTCGGTGAAAATGCTGGGCGCAAGGAGAGATGTCCCTGCCCTCTTGTCAGCTATGGACCTGTTCCTGTTCCCAAGTTTGGTAGAGGGGTTTGGCATAGTGGCTCTTGAGGCACAGGCGAGCGGACTGCCCATTATCACCTCTACCGCGGTGCCGGAGGGCGCAAGGATAAGCGAACACGCATACGCTCTCGATACTGGGAGCGCCGAAGAGTGGGCGAAGCTGTCCCTCTCGCTCCTTACAGAGAAGGTGTGCCGAGAAAAGGGCTCATCGGTGGTTAAAAACGCGGGATTTGACCGCGAGGCTACCGCAGGGACGATACTTGACATATACAAGGCTTCCTATGAAAACAGAGGGGGAAATTAAAATGGAAATGCCAAAAATTTCTGTAATAGTCCCCATATATAACTGCAAAGAGTATCTAAAAAGGTGTGTAGACAGCCTGCTTCTTGGCACACACCCGAATATGGAAATTATACTCGTAAATGACGGCTCGTCCGACGGTGTAGAAGATCTGCTCGCTACCTATGAAAATAGGCACAATGTCATCGTTATTCACCAGGAGAATGCTGGTGTTTCCGCGGCAAGAAACAGAGGCCTCGAGATAGCCACAGGTCAGTACATAGGCTTCCTCGATGCGGACGATTTTGCGGATGGAGAGATGTACTCTACCCTACTCGGTATAGCAATGGAGAGGGACGCCGATATAGTACAATGCGCTATGGTGTGTACCGATGAAGCGGGCGGAAGGTCGATTTCCTGCGCTCCCAAGAGCGAAATTGTCATAGACAAGCCCGAGGAGAAAACAGGCGAGCTGTTTAACTACTATTGCTACGGCTGTTGCTCAAAGCTGTATAGGCGCGAGGTTGTGGGAGATATTAGGTTTGACACTCGTTTTCCAATTGGCGAGGACCTTTTGTTTAACCTTATGGCTTTTGGCCGCGCACCCCGAGTAGTAATATCGCCCTCGGCTATGTATTATTACACCCAAAGAGGTGACAGCGCAACCCACACGGCAGTATGTGGCGAAAGACTGCTTTCCTTTAGAAATATGTTAAAGCTGGCAGAGGAAAAGGTCCCCGCGCTTAAAAAATACATTCTCACCTGCCAACTAAATAACAACACCGACATAATATCAAAGATAATACTCGGCGGAATCGACGGACAAGAGAAAACCGTGGACGAGATTAGAAGAGAGTGCAGAAGGAATGCTATGTTTATTCTCTTCGGCTCAGCCCTGCCGATAGGACAAAAAATCAAGCTTTGTGGTATAGGCTTTTTCTACGGCCTGTACTCGCACTCGCTAAAGCGGAAAAAGGGAGGCTCTTCGAGGTAATGGAACAAAACAACACCCAAAGACGCACCCTTCAGCAGGCGGAGCTCACCATCCTTGACGAACTCGACAGAATATGTAAAAAGCACGGCCTACGCTACTTCCTGACGGCGGGTACACTCCTCGGCGCTGTGCGCCATGGGGGCTTTATCCCCTGGGATGATGATATAGACGTGGCTATGCCCAGAGAGGACTACGAAAGGCTCGCGAAGATTTGCACGACAGAAGGAGAGCTCACGGAGGGCTTTTTCTACCAAAGCGAAAAGACCGAAAGACTTCACACCTTCTTCTTTGCAAAGATACGCAAGGACGGCACAGAGGTGACCGAGCATCTACTCGAGGGTGTGGACATTCATAACGGTTGCTATGTTGATATCTTCCCCTTAGACAAATGCCCAAGTCGGAGGCCAAGCGGT
>JAZSMN010000080.1:0-17572 GCA_045535925.1 Eubacteriales bacterium | reverse complement strand
CCGAACTCAAGCTTGAATATGCTGACGGAACAGTTCTCCGTATGGCAACAGGCTACAACAATGCAAAGACCGGTTTGTTCTTTGATGCTGAAATAGCAAAGGACGGAATCACTCTTGCAGATGGCATTACCTACAACACAGGCGACCTTAAGCCCACCTGGGTAGAGGTACAGAACAGACTTAACATTGCGTTTGAAAACCACTATCAGGGCAAGAGCGCAAAGGATGAGTTTGAGTACTGGAAGGTTAAGCTTGCTGATGTTGATATGGTATCCGGTACCGCATCCCAGCTCTCCGAGGCAGGCGTTGCAGGCGACCTCATCAATATCGCAGATTATCTTGACTATATGCCTAACTTCAAGGCTTACCTTGAGGCTAACCCCATCGTTCGTCTCTCTATCACCGGTGACACCTCTAACGGTGCTATCTACTTCTCTCCCTACTTCGACGGTGTTGATGATATCGAGCGTATGCCCCTTATGAGAACCGACTGGGTAGAGAAGCTCCTCAATGGTGAGGGCGAATTTACCGCTACCGCCTCCAACAATCTTGCTGATGCAGCATATACTCCCTATATGCCTACCACCGGCACTGTTGAGATTGATGTTGTAAAGGCTGACGGCACCGGTACCGAGAAGGTTACCAAGAACTACACCGCAGCCGGCAACATTATCGCTATTATGAACGAGGCACTTGCTGCTGGCACCGTTACCGGTGTTCAGGCAGTTAATATGCTTCGTGACTATATCGACGAGGCTTATAATGGCTACTACGGCAACAACCGTGCTGACCTCTTCATCGGTCAGAACGCAGCTTGGGACGCAGACGAGCTTGTTGCTCTTCTTCGTTGCGTAGTTGCTAACCCCCAGACCCTTAACGGCACCGACGCTGTTGCAGGTCTCTTCTCTCGTGAGGACAACAACAACCAGAGAAAGATTGACGTATTCCGTTTCGCAGGCACCCTCTTTGGTGTTCGCGGACTTGAGTCCAGACAGGATTACCTCTACATAGGCACCGATGGCAAGCTCCACGATGCTCGTCAGGAAGAGGACACCTATATTGCTATCGAGCGTATGAACGCTATGGCACAGGAAGGCCTTATCGCTACCTCCTTCATCAACAATGAGGCTGCATCCACCGATAAGATGCTCGCTGATGATAAGGGCTTCATGCACTACGACTACAACCAGACCCAGACCGTATACAACGCTACCAAGCTTCAGGAAGGCGAAAAGTATATGGCAGTTATCATCCCCGTTGCTCACTGGGAAGATGGCACCGAGGGTGGCGTTTATATGAGATTTACCGAGTCTTGGAGATCCGTAAAGACTGATGGTTGGGCAATCTCTAAGGCAGGTGTTGAGGGCAATACCGACAAGCTTAATGCGGCTCTTGCTCTTATTGACTATGCATACTCCGAGGCAGGTCAGATCCTTATGTCCTACGGTCCCGATGCATTCATCAAGACCAAGGCAGACGGCTCTTACGTAACCTTCAACTTCAACGGTAAGCAGATGCCTGCTATCGCAGACGCTACCTACGAGGAGCTTTGGGATAAGGCAAGCGGTAACTACACCAACTATGCTCGTCAGTATCTCGGTTCTACTCTTTCCTTCGTAAAGAGCCAGGCATTCGAGTACCAGTGCACACACGAGGTTGGTAAGGAAGGCGCTGCAAAGATTTCCAATGCTATCGCATACGGAATTATTAAGCACCCCGAGCTTGCTATCACCGATAATCCTTGGTACACCTCCGTTCCTACCGTTCTTCCTACCACCAAGGCGGAAAACGATATTATCGGCGGCTACACCTACCTTTCTGCTGACGGTAAGTTCTCCCAGTCCAAGGGTCAGTTCAACCTTCTTGTTGATATTATCTCTAAGGGCTACAACGGTGACGGCACCGACTCCAGAGCAACCACTATTGCAACCGTAAAGGATACTTGGGGTGGCGCTGGTTACCTTCTTATCAAGGAAGGCGCTTGGCAGAAGCTTCTTAGATACTTCGAGTCTCTTAACGGCTAATTTTAGAAATTAACCTTACGCATAACTTGCCCACACGGGCAGGGAGAGGGAGGGCGAAAGTCCTCCCCACCTCCCATAAAAAGCCGTGTTGATCGGCATAGATCAACAAACCGCGGGGATAATCTTGCTTTTGCCCCGTAAAAAGTCACACGACAATGGAGAAAAAAATGTATAAAAAGCAGATGTTAGTACAGAGGATAGTATGCTTTGCCACTCTTGCGGCGGCAGTCCTTGTGTTCGTATACTCACTCGGTCTTGTTACCGACCTGCATTACAACAACTTTACATATTATGCAGAGATTCCCGGGTCACCCGTGTTTGAGGGTGCAGATATTTACAACGAGATCCAGCCCTTTAATAAGGCTCTTACCACCGCGGGTATTATCCTTATCATTTCCTCGGTTCTCGTTTTTATCTTCGGTTCTCACTCGAGAAGAAAATATTATATTGGAAATTATATAACTATCGGACTCAACACACTCCTTACCCTTGGTGTATCGGTGTGGGGTATCGTGAATGTTATTAAATATAGAGCAATGTATGACCAAATAGATTTTGAGGCTCTTAAGATGTGGCAGCAGTTGCTTAAAGAGCCCTACGACATTTCTCCCTTCTGGTTTGATGCCGGCTTCTATGTGTTTGGTATAGCTATTTTTATCGCTGTTCTTGGTGTACTCAACCTTGTGTTTAAGGTTATGGTTATGAAGAACGAAAAGCAGCTGCTCGCGGAGGTGTAATATGGATAAGAGCCTTCTTAAAAAGGACAGGATGCGCTTTGTAAAGAATGATGCGTCCTCCACCCTTGCATATCTTGCTATTGTTTTTAATGTTCTTTATTTCATAAGCATCTACTCCTCTGATGTTGGAAACTACTATTACTCTATAACTATGGGTGTGTCGGTAGTGTACAACCTCTTGTTCCTTCTTGCCGCTTTCCTTTGCTCCGAGGGACTTAAAAACTACAAGCTCTCTTATGGTATAATCATCACGGTTATAGGTGCGTTGCAGCTTGTCCGTATTTTCGGTTATCCTCTTGGCGCACTTAATGCGGTGACCACTGACGGCAATGCGGTCATGGATATAGGACAGTTTATCTACACCGTAGTGATGCTTTCGCTCTCCTCGGCATCGGCGATAGCTTCTGGTGTTATTGGAATTATTCGCGCAGAAGAACTTAAAAAATATAACAAAACCTTGGAGAACGGTTAATCTAATTGTCCACACGCACAGACCATTTTCTTCCATATAACATTAAGGAAGAGATGACGGGTGCAAAAATCAAGAAAGGCGCAGTTAATATGGCTTACTTAAGCTTACAAAACATTAACAAAATATACGACAACAAGGTGCAGGCGGTGTTCGACTTTAATC
This sequence comes from Eubacteriales bacterium, assembly GCA_045535925.1. Taxonomy (GTDB): domain Bacteria; phylum Bacillota; class Clostridia; order Oscillospirales; family CAG-272; genus UBA1740. The sequence goes on along the minus strand of JAZSMN010000080.1, from coordinate 14,177 downwards.
TCGAGGTCGAAGAGGGCGAGCTTATCGTCCTTGTCGGTCCCTCCGGTTGCGGAAAGTCGACCACCCTCCGTATGGTTGCGGGACTTGAGGATATAACCTCGGGCAGCCTTTACATAGACGGTCGTGATGTGACACAGATGCCTGCGAAGGATAGAGACATAGCGATGGTGTTCCAGAACTATGCCCTTTATGCACATATGACCATATACGAGAACATGGCCTTCTCGCTCACCTTGAGAAAGGAAAATCCCCTTCTCATACACGAGAAGGTTATGGCGGCGGCAGAGATTCTCGGTCTTACCGACCAGCTTAATAAGAAGCCAAAGCAGCTCTCCGGTGGTCAGCGCCAGAGAGTCGCAATGGGTAGAGCGATAGTTAGAAAGCCCAAGGTGTTCCTCTTTGACGAGCCGCTTTCCAACCTTGATGCCAAGCTTCGTGGCGCGACAAGACGAGAGATACTCCTCCTTCACAAAAGACTTGGCGCTACTATGCTCTATGTCACCCACGACCAGACAGAGGCGCTTACTCTTGCGGACAGAATTGTTTGTATGTCCATGGGTTATGTACAGCAGGTGGGTACCCCCCTCGAGCTTTACGATAATCCTGCAAATGTGTTTGTTGCATCCTTTATTGGTCTGCCTCCTATGAACTTCTTTACCGCTACTGTACACGAGGGATATCTTACCCTCGAGTCGGGAACAAAGGTATCGCTTGACGAGGAGGAGAAGGAGAGACTTAGTGACTATGTAGGACGAGAGATTACCCTCGGTGTTCGCCCCGAGAATATCCACCTCGGCAATGATTGCCAGATGACGGTCACCCTCTGTGAAAACCTCGGTCACAACACCCTTGTTCACGGAACTGTTGGCGGCAAGAATGTAACTGCAAAGCTGCGCGAGTGGCTCACCTATTCCAAGGGCGAGATTATTGGCATCGGCTTTGGCAAAAAGCACTTCTTTGATAAAGAAACCACCAATGCGATAAGGAGGAGCGAAAAGTGAAAAACTTCTTTTTAGGCCTTTGGGCGAAGATAAAGGAAGGCGTTCGCCGTTTCTTTGTTCTTCTTAAAAAGAGCCCCAACCTTGTACCTATCGTGGCACTTCTTGTATCCTTCCTTGTATATTCGCTTAACCTTACCGCGGTGTCCAACACCACCGCAAAGATTTATGGCCCACATATGGGACTTGCCTCCTTTATCTCGATGCTCTTTATGATTTTGTCCTTCGTGACAATGCTGGGCTCCTATCCGAAAAGACAAAAGCCTAACTGGCTTATGATTGCTATCTCTACCGTTATGTATCTTTGCGTTATCGCGGCAGATGCATACTACTATTTGATGATAAACAACGCGCTCACAAGACCGGAAAACCCCATCACTATAACCGTATCGACTATGTATATATGGGAGGCACAAAACCTTATGGTCACCCATATAGTCACCGTTGTTATTGTTATCGCGTGTATGTATCTTGAGCCCGTGTTTGCAAAGCTTTTCAAGAAGATAAACACCTCTGTCGATGTGGAGTCTACCGAGGTTTCACAAATCGAGCTTTCCGAGGAATAATACTAAAAATACTGAAATGCCGCGAGCGAGATGTCCGCGGTCGAATGGATTCTTAAATGGCAAAGAAAAAAAACAACTCTATCCCCACCACAAAAACAACCGAAACCACCGAGCCTGTCGAGCCTGTCAGCTCGAAGCCCTACGACCTAAAGACGGATGCCGTAGAGCGTCTTGTTAGTGCTGACAAAAAGGTTTATCCACAATTGACGCTTCACAACGACCCCCGTCGTAAATTTAAAAACAGCTTCCTCGACCGTATCCCCTCGTGGATAAAGGCGCTGTTTATAAAGTTCTGGTTTAACGGTGCGGTATGCTTCTTTATATTCTGGGGTCTTGGAATCTTTATCCCGAATATGGAAGATATGATACTGGTGCTTGCTATTTCTATGGGTATGGTTACCGATGTGCTGGTCAACAATATCTTCCGCTTCTTCGCTACTGTTGATGGCGAGAACGACAAGTGGATGATGTTCCCTAAAAAACGGTATGTAAACTTCTTCTTAAATATAATCTACGCCTTCGTTGTTTTGCTGGTGGTTATCGGAATTTATAATGCGATAAATATGGTTATCAACAGTATTATCGGCGGTGAGCTTATAACCTATGTGGGTGTTGAGCCTCTGCTCTTTGGCGCATTATATATGGGAGTTGACCTTCTGTTTATATTAATGAAGAATACCATCAAAAAAATCTTTACTGATGCAAAAACAAAAAACGGAGTGAAATAAAATGCTAAAGGAGTTGTTCGTATCCTCTGTCTCGGCGGCGTTCGAGTGGCAGAATGACCTGCCATACTACACCGAAAGGGAATATACCATATACCTGAACGGACGCGAGGCATACCGTGGAAACACCAACGTTTTTTCGCTATTTGGTCTTTCTCCCTCTACCGAATACAGGGTAACAAGCGATGCTACCGACACCGAGCTGGTCTTTGTCACGAGGGGCGAGAGCTGTGCAATATCGGTTCTTGAGTTTGGCGCGGTTGGTGACGGACAAACCGATGATACTGTCGCGATACAAACGGCTATCAACTGTATGCCAAAGGGCGCAAGACTTGTATTCCCAAGGGGTACATATCTGACCGCTCCGCTTTGCTTAAAGAGTCATATAACCATAGACCTTAACGAGGGAGCTACCATTCTTGGCTCCACCGACAAGGCAAAATATCCTATAATCCCCGGCGAAATTCCCGACCTTGACGGCGGGGACACAGTCCACTTTGGCTCCTGGGAGGGAAATGCGGTTAGGATGCACCAGGCGCTCCTCTTTGCCGAGCACGCCGACGACATTACCATAGTAGGCCCGGGAAGCGTGGACGGAAATGCACAAAAAGCAGGCTGGTGGATAAATGTAAAGCAATATCCCATCGGCAGACCGAGGCTGTTGTTCTTCAACCGCTGTGACGGTGTGCATATTCACGGTATTTTCGCCGCTAATTCTGCCTCTTGGCAGTTCCACCCCTACTTCTCCTCGAATATCGACCTTATCGACATAGAGATTCACGCACCCAAGGATAGTCCCAACACCGATGCCATAGACCCCGAGGCCTGCGATGTTGTCAACATTATTGGATGCCGTTTCTCGGTTGGTGACGACTGTATCGCCATAAAGAGCGGAAAGATTGATATTGGCAGGAGATTCAAGCAGCCTGCAAATCGCCACACTATCCGCAACTGCCTTATGCAGTTTGGTCACGGTGCGGTCACCCTCGGTAGCGAGATGGCAGGTGGTGTAACCAATCTTACCGTAAATCGTTGTGTCTTCAAACAGACCGACCGCGGACTTCGTATAAAGTCGCGTCGCGGTAGAGGAAAGGACGCTATTATTGACGGCGTAGTATTTGAAAATATCCGTATGGAGGGTGTTATAACCCCCATAGTTATCAATATGTGGTACAACTGCTGTGACCCCGACCGAAACAGCGAGTATGTATGGTCGAGAAATCACCTGCCCATCGATGACAGAACCCCATATCTTGGTGAGTTTACCTTCCGTAATATGGAGTGCCTTGATTGCGAGGCGGCAGCTTGCTACTGCGATGGTCTACCCGAAAGACCTATAAAGAGCATTACCGTCGAGGATGTGCGTTTTACCTACTCGGCAAATGCCAAGCCTGCAAAGCCCGCGATGCGCGAGTTTATGGAGGAGTTCTTGAAGGTTGGTATGTACTTTGATAATGTGGAGAGTCTTACCGTTCGTGGTGTAAGTGTAGAGGGTGCTATCGGCGAGCCTCTTATTACAAGTCACGTCGGCTCTCTTGACCTCTCTGACAATAAATTTAATTAAAAGAGCGCCCTGTACCCAAGCTTTTGCCCTGTTTTATCAAGCACGAAATTGTATTCGGTAAGATTACAACCTCTGTAAATTTAACACGGGTGCCGCCGTCTTGCAAAAAACAATCCCCAAACCCGCGGGTTTGTAAACAAAACCTTGCATTTGTAGGAGTGATTATGTACGAAAAGATAGATTCATATATTGACCGTCTTATTGACGAGTCGCGCCCGGATGCGCCCATGTGGAATATAGAGAGTATACGAAAGGGTAAACCGCCAAAATGGAATTACATAGACGGCTGTATGATAACAGCATTCCTTGAGATTGCACGCATCACAGGGAATGAGAGGTACTTCGAGTTTGCGGAGTCGTTTATCGATTACTATGTCCGTGATGATGGGTCAATTCTTGGCTATGACAAGGCAAAATACAACCTCGATGATATCAACGAGGGTCGCGTCCTGTTCGAGCTTTATGAAAGGACAAAAAAGGAAAAATATCGCCTCGCTATCGAAAACCAGGCAAGGCATTTGAGAGAACAGCCGAGAACCAAGCACGGCAGCTTTTGGCACAAGCTTATCTATCCCAACCAGGTATGGCTTGACGGCATCTATATGGCACAGGTCTTCTCGGTTAAGTATGCCAAATACTGCGGTATTGAGCCCACTGATGCGATTAATCAAATCAAGAATGTAAAGAGATATATGTGGGACTTCGATACCGGTCTTTACTACCACGGCTTTGATGCTACCTGTTCGATGTTCTGGGCGGACATGGAGAGCGGGCTTTCGAGGAACTTCTGGCTTCGCTCTATCGGTTGGTTTGCTGTAGCTATGGTTGATATTATCGAGCTTCTTGGCGACTCATGTGACAAAGAGGTGGTGAAAATATTCGCCGACCTTATGAAGAGTATTTCAAGGTTTATGGACCCGGAGAGCAAGATGTATTACCAGGTTGTCAACCTTCCCGACAAAGAGGGAAACTATCTTGAAACCAGCGGCTCGAGTATGATAGCATACGCGATGCTTAAGGGCGCAAGAATAGGCGTGCTCGACGAGCGGTTTGCCACTCTTGGAAGAGAGACCTTTGACGGAATTTGCAAAAAATATCTCGGCTTTGACGAGGATGGAAACCTAAATCTTGGCGGTATCTGTCTTGTTGCGGGCCTCGGCCCTGAGAAGGATCCTCGTCGAGATGGCTCCTTTGAATATTATATTTCCGAGCCTGTGGTAGAAAACGATGCCAAGGGTGTTGCTCCCTTCGTGCTTTGCTATACCGAGATACTCGGACAGAGAAAGAATATATGAAGCTTATGATACGCGCCCACGACCTTGGTGTTAAGGGCGAGAAGAACATAGTAAATAAACTTTGCGAGCTGGGGCTTGACGGCATACAGCTTGTAGCCTACAAGTCCATAGACGGTGTGCCCTATGCCGAGGGCGGGCTTGATTTGGCTCGTGCTTTGGAGATTGGCGCGACAATTCGCGAGGCCGGAAAGTCGGTGGCGCTTGTCGGTGCCTACTTTAACCCGGTTCATCCAAACCGCGATAAGGCCGAGCGCGGTGAGAAAATCTTTGCCGAATACCTCTCGCTTGCCACCTCGCTTGGGGCGGGGGTTGTTGGCTCGGAGACCGGCTCTTATATGGGCGACCCCTGGGGCTTCCACCCCGACAACGCAAGGCCCGAGGCGAGAAAAACCGTGGCCGACACCTTCAGAAGGCTTTGTGACATAGGCAAAAAACATGGCGCGTGCATCGGTATCGAGGGCGCGTACAACCACGTTTGCTCAACCCCCGACGTTTTGTACGAGGTCATAAAGGATATAGGTCGCGACAATGTCCGTGTGATATTCGACCTCTACAACTACCTGTCGAGCACAAATTATGGGAGCGCTTATGATATTCTTGACCGAGCGCACGAGCTTTTTGGCTCGGAGATTCTTCTCTATCACATAAAGGACTTTGTAGTGAAGGACGGAGAGATTTCGCAATGCGGAGTCGGTAGGGGCGTGTTAAATTACAGGGATATTTTAGCAAAAATATATCGCCAAAATCCCGATGCTATCCTCGTTTTTGAGGGTACGGTGGGCGAGGATATCTCCTACGCAATAAGCTACATTAAAGAGATTATAAAAGAAATAGAACAAATATAAACCAATTACAGGCAAGGAGTCATTTTATGGCATACCTCACTTTAAGAGATATCAACAAAATCTATCCGAACGGCTTCCACGCGGTTCACGACTTCAATCTTGAGATAGAGAAGGGCGAGTTTGTCGTCTTTGTCGGTCCGTCGGGCTGTGGAAAATCTACCACACTTCGAATGATTGCAGGTCTTGAGAATATAAGCAAGGGCGAATTTCTTATAGATGGAAAGCGCGCAAACGAAATGGGTCCTCGCGAGCGAGAGATTGCGATGGTGTTCCAGAGCTATGCGCTCTACCCCCACCTTTCTGTATACGATAACCTTGCCTTTGGCCTTACACTCCAAGGTGTTGACGATGATGTCATCGACGAAAGGGTGAAGGATATTGCCAGAATACTCGGCCTAAGCGACTATCTTGACAGAAAGCCGAGAGAACTTTCCGGTGGTCAGCGCCAGCGTGTTGCTGTTGGACGCGCGATAATCAGAAAGGTTGGCATTTTCCTTATGGACGAGCCGCTTTCTAACCTGGATGCAAAGCAGAGAGTTACTATGCGCTCGGAGATTATCGATATCCACCGCAAGGTGGGAGCAACAACTATATATGTAACCCACGACCAGACAGAGGCTATGACTATGGCGGACACCATAGTTGTTATGAAGGCGGGATATGTGCAGCAGATTGGTACTCCCTATGACCTGTATTTCAACCCTGTAAACACCTTTGTAGCAGGATTTATTGGAGAGCCTCCTATGAACCTCATTGACACAAAAATTGAGGGTGGCAAGGCTAAGATTGGCGCAAACGAGATTGACCTCTCCTATGTTATGAGTGCCGAGGAGCTCGCTGACTACGAGGGCAAGTCGATTGTATTCGGCTTCCGTCCAGAGGCTATTGTAGGTGGCGAGTCGGCTGATGCCTATGTCTTTGATTCATTTGTCGAGCTTACCGAGCTTCTTGGCGACAACACCAACGTCTATGTAGAGATAGGTAGCGACAAGGCTATCCTTAAGGTTGACCCCAGAGAGGCCCCCAAGATGGATACCGAGTATCTTTTCTCTATTCCTTATGGTTCGGTATATGTGTTTGACGGAGCGACCGGCAATATTATCAAGTAATAGTTAAATAGTCTACTTATATAGCGCTTTCAAATCGAAAGCGCTTTCTTTTTTATCTTTATAAAGAGGAAAAAAAGGGGAAAGTGTGAGATGTTTAAATTGGATTGGTGTTAGGCTATGATAGGTGCATTTTGTGGTCAAAAAAATCCTTGTTTGCCCCTGATAATAAACAAGTGTCTTGTAAAAAGGCAGAAATTGATAGGATTATACGGGTTTTTATTGATTTTTTTGATATGCTGTGTTATAATATAGAAAAACACTTATGGGTGCAGGATTTCACTCAACAGGGGGGCCGTTTGAACGCATTACTTACCGAAGAAAATCGCGATTATTACTTCAACAAAAGAGAAAAGGTAAAGGGGAGTGTGGCTACCGAGCATTACCACGGCTCCTTTGAGCTTTACTATATGAAGGAGGGAAGGTGCAGTTATTTTATAGGCGACAGGTCCTATGATGTTATATCGGGCGATATTATACTTATTCCTGCGGGCACAATACATAGGACAAACTACAATTTGCGCACTCACTCCCGAAATTTAATCAACTTTGCTCCGGATTTTATATCGCCGGAGATACTCGCGGCGGCTGTCGAGCTTGGCTATCTTTATAGCAACAAATCCATAACCTCAAATATTGATGCAATATTTACATTAATCGAGAATGAGTATCAGAAAAAGGATTCGCTCTCGCTCTATGCGCTCAAGACCCATACCGAACAGCTCTTGCTCCTGATGATAAGAAACACCAACGAAAAGAAAAAGGGTTCCGAGGGCAATAGCATTGTCGAAAAGGCGGTAAAGCATATCCAGGAAAACTATATGAACGAGGTGCGCCTCTCGGCCGTGGCAAGGCTTATGAATGTAAGTGCAGAGCATCTATCCAGACTCTTCAAAAAAGAGACGGGCTTTGGATTTAACGAATATCTTACCCTCTTTAGATTGCAAAGGGCAGAATATATCCTCGTAAATGAGCCCGGCCGCGCTATCGGCGAGATTGCATATTTCTGCGGATTTAATGACAGTAACTACTTCTCCTACAAGTTTAAGCAAAGGTACGGTGTGTCCCCGACAAAGGCTCGCGAGGGCATCGGTACGGGTGCAAACTGACCTAATATTTGACACGGTATGCCACTAAAGGCAAAAGTCAATATCAACTGTAAATTATTGTTTACATATAAAACAAAAAACAAAACAGGAGTCCTAATGACAGATTTATTATTTGCTATAAATGCCACCGCACCCATAGTGCTTATGGTGGCTGTCGGATACCTACTTAAAAGACTTGGGATGCTCGACGGGGATGTGGCACGTGTGTTAAACAAGCTTGTGTTCCGTGTATTCCTCCCCGCTATGCTCTTCCTTAATATGTACAAGATAGAGAGCCTTGCTGCTGTGGAATTTGGCTTTGTGTGGTATACTTTAATTGCCACGGTGCTTCTTTTTGGTGTGGCTGTCTTTGCTGTTATCCTCTTTACCAAGGAAAATGCCAAAAGGGGAGCGCTTCTGCAGTCGGTATTCCGTGCTAACTATGCCCTTGTGGGTATTCCTCTGGCAACCTCGCTCTTTGGAGATGAGGGTGCTATTGCCGCCACGGTTCTATCAGCCTTTATCATCCCTGTGTTTAATTCGCTGGCTGTGGTAGGTCTTTCTATTTTTTCCTCAGACAAAAAGCCGAGTGTCAAGAAGATACTTCTCGGTATAGTGAAAAATCCGCTTATCCAGGCTATTGCCGTCGGCTTTGTCGCCCTTGGTGTGCGTGCGATATTCGTGGAGTGTGGTGTGACCTTCCGTCTTACCGATATAGGTCCCGTGTATACCACTCTTACAAATCTTTCCTCTATTGCGACACCTCTTGCGCTCCTTGTTTTGGGTGCACAGTTTGATTTTGCGGCGATACCACATCTTAAGCGTCATATTATATTCGGTGTGGCGGCGCGCAACTTTATCGTACCCCTTCTCGGTCTTGGCATCGCATATCTTATCGGTGCCTTTAATGGTGCGCATTTTGCCACCTTCGTCGCGGTGTTCTGTACCCCCGTTGCCGTATCCAGCGTGCCTATGGCACAGGAGATGGATGCCGATGTCTCTTTGGCGGGACAGCTTGTCATTTGGAGCACCCTCTTCTCGGCGTTAAGCATTTTCCTCGCCTCCTATATCTTAAAGCTGCTTGGTGTTTTTTAAATCTACTGATAATATAAAAATGTAATTTGGAAGAACCTCTCTTCGGGGTTCTTCTTTTTTATTTTGCTACCGATATTAGCCTATGCGCTCTTTTTTTATTATTTTTTATTAGACAAATTGAACAAAAGAAGAGTAAAAATTTCTCCTCGATATATGAGAAAAACATATGAAAAACAAAATAACAAAGACAAATAACTTATATCGTCAAAATAATTAAGGCAGGGATAATAACTTTGTTGTACAATTGTCACGCAATGCATAAGCAATATATTATAGATTTAGAAAATACATATCAAAATAAATAAACAATCCAGGAGGAAAACATGAAAACAGGTATGCTTCAAAAAATCATTGTAGCGGTGCTGCTTATCGCACTTATCGCCGCTATATTGGTTATCCCCAACTTTGCTAACAGCTCGGAGGTTGTGCATACACTTGACGCAACGGCCGACCTTGAGGCAATGGCACAGGGGGCCAAGGCTGACGGTGATGTCGAAAAGGCAGGTACCGACAGCTTCTTCACCATCCATTACAGTGCGAAGACAAAGATTGACTCTTCTAATAAGACCTTTGATGACGGCTATATCGCTTCGCAAAGAATCAATATGGGTGGCAAAACCGAGGTTAAAAGCACTCTTATAAAGAATGCTATCGAGTTTACCACCGAGGGTGCTGCAACCCTTAAGATTTGGTGGGTAGGCGGCGGCGCTGGTAGAGAAATCGACATTTGGGATTCCAACTACTCGATTATTTCCACAACCGCTGTTGGTGTAGTACAAAACGCCCTTTACATTTCTACTATCGATATTTCAGAGGCGGGCAAATACTATATCGGCTCCTCCGTGGGTAGCAACTACTACTTCAAGGTAGAGGTTACCGAGACTATAGAGGCACAGCCTGTAGAAACCACTTACACCATCGATTCTACAGCCGACCTTGAGGCAATGACACAGGGGGCCAAGGCTGACGGTGATGTCGAGAAGGCAGGCACCGAGGGCTTCTTCACTCTCTATTATAGTGCAAAGACAAAGATTGACGACTCGTCCAAGACCTTCGAGGATGGTTATTCTGGAAGTCAGAGAATCAACTTTGGCGGCAAGGCACAGATTGGTGATACAACCAAGAATGTTATAGCCTTCACCACCGAGGGCGCGGCAACCGTAAAGATTTGGTGGGTACAGGGCGGCGATGACCACCGTCAGGTTGGTATATTTGACGCGTCCGGCACACTGGTGGTACAGACCTCTGGTGAATATGTAAAGAACGAACCTTATATATCTACTCTTGAGCTTACCGAAGCAGGTACATACTACCTCGGTGGTGTTACCAACAACAACAATTACTATAAGATAGAGGTTACCGTGACTACCGGTGGCGCTATCGAAAAGCCCGCAAGAGCCGACTGGGCTACCGTTGCCTCTCCTACAATTACAGGCGCTGCCGACGACGGCGACGGCAACATTATTGTTACCGCAACCGGTCTTGTAGGATATGACGGCGCAGACGAGCTCTTGGTTACTATGTACAACTCTCTTGGCGAAGAGGTCGCCACCAAGCGCTCCTTGGCAGAGAAGAACGAGCACACCCTCACCTTTACACCCACAGCAAGTGGTGATTATACATTCAAGATTAGCCTTGTAAGAGAAAACGAAACTGCAAAGACAGGCAACGAATATACCGCAAGCTTTGTTTATCCTCTTGCATCCCCCATTCTTATTAGTGCTACCTCCAAGGGTGGCGGAACCCTCGAGGTTGTATTTGCCGCGGTAAAAGAGGCGACCTCCTACGAGATTCTCATCGACGGTGAGGTTTGGACAACTACCACCCAGACCAAAACTATCCTCACCGGTCTTACCGTTGGCACAAGGGTTAGCGTAACTGTAAATGCTATAAGAGGCACAGAAAAGAAGACCTCTGTTGCGGCTATCTCCGCCACCATTACCGAAAACGCTCTTACCACCTGGGGCTTTACCGCATACGGTCCCTCCACCAACCTTTCAAACAATGGTTATATCGGCTCGGTTAACGATGACGGAACGGTTACCGTCTTCTCCGAGGGCGGCAAGGGTAAGATTCAGCCCGCATCGGTTGACGGTATTGCATTCTATTATACCGCTGTTCCCGATGAGTACAACTTCACTCTCCGCGCTACCGTTACCGTTGATTCCTGGACCTTCTCCAACGGTCAGGAGGGCTTCGGTCTTATGGCTACCGACCGCCTTGGCACCTCGGGTGACGGCTCCGACTTCTGGAACAACTCCTACCTTGTTGGTTCGACCAAGTTCGAGTACCGCTACGAGTCCGCAGAGGACGGCGCAGGCAAGGTATATGATATCAGCGACCCCGCCGCTATCAGCTTCCCCAAGTATTCGATGAAGCAGGGACTTGGTGTTGTCGAGCGTACCGGTGTAAACCGTGACAATCTTGCTCTCTTTGAGAAAAACGATACCACCACTATCCAGAACCAGTTCTTCTCCATCTCTCGTACCTTCGAGACCACCTGTGGCTATTATGGTAACGAGGCAGGTACATATAACATTATCGGCAATTCAACCAACACGGTTTCCGGTACTCTTGAAGACAGATTCCTCCTTACTACCTTCGTCCTTGAGATCCAGAGAAACAATACCGGTTACTTTGCTACATATTATGATACAGAGGGCAATATCATAGCACAGGAAAAGTTCTATGATCCCGATGCACTCTCCCAGCTTGACTCGGACAACGTTTACGTTGGCTTCTTCGCTTCTCGTAACGCTCGCGTAACCTTCACTGGCATCGAGTTTGACACCATTCTTCCCTCCGATGATAAGCCCGCAGAGGAAAGACCTATCACCTATATCACTCCCACAGTTGCACTTTCCTCTCCCACCGTTACCACCGACCTTGGATACACCATCGAGGTTGACACCAATGTCTCCGGTACTCTTAAAATTACTCTTAACAGCCAGGTTCTTGTTGAGGGCGCGCCTATACAGGGACTCGTTCGCTACAAGCTTCCCACCACACTTGGTCGCTATGGCGAAAATGATATTATTGTAACCTTTACTCCCGATCCCGACCAGGATCTTGGTGAGTATACAGAGCTTTCTACCACCGAGAACCAGTCCATCTCGGCTACCATCCTAGCAAACAAGGGCTTCTACCACAACAAGGTAATCTATGTTTCTCCCACAGGCGACTACAAGGGTAACGGTAGCCTTGAGTATCCTCTTGACATCTACACCGCGGTTAACAACGTGGTAGAGGGTCAGGTAATCGTACTCCTTGAGGGTAGATACCTTATGGACGGCTCTCTCAAGATACAGAGAGGTATGGACGGCACCGCGGAGGCTCCTATAAAGATGATAGCAGACCCCGCCGCTACCACAAGACCTGTCCTTGACTTCCAGGGTCTGTCGGCAGGTATCGTTCACGGCGGTGACTACTGGTACTTCTACGGCTTTGACGTAACTCGTTCTATGGATATGCAGAAGGGCTTCCAGGTTTCCGGTAACTACAACACCCTTGACAATATCCACACCTACTACAACGGTAACACCGGTATCCAGATTTCCCGTTATGCAGGCACCGATACCTTCGAGGACTGGCCCGCATACAACCTTATTCTTAACTGTACCTCCTACTGCAACTATGATGCAGGCTTTGAGGATGCGGACGGCTTTGCTGCAAAGCTCACCGTAGGTGAAGGTAACGTATTCGACGGCTGTATCGCTTACAACAACGCAGACGACGGTTGGGACCTCTATGCAAAGGTAGAGACCGGCTCTATCGGTGCGGTAGTTATCAAAAACTGTGTTGCTTACGCAAACGGCTTTGTACCCGGTATCGACGGCAAGACCGGTAACGGTAACGGCTTCAAGCTTGGCGGCTCCAGCCTATCCGGTAAGCACCAGCTCATCAACTCCTACGCATTCTACAACCTTGCGAAGGGTATTGACTCCAACAGCTGTCCCGATATTATTGTCGAGAATTGCATAAGCTACAACAACGGCTCCTACAACGTTGCGTTCTATACCAACGCAGGCGCTGACACCGCTTTCAAGGCAAACGGTATCATATCCTTCAAGGATGCTGACCTTACCAACCACCTTCCCTCCGGCGAGCTCACAAAGGCCGAGCAGCTTAAGGGTAAGGGTACACAGGTTGCTCTCGACTACATAAACAACACCACCTACTACTGGTATGGTGAGCAGTGCCAGAATGCCGCAGGCACCGTGCTTACAGCCGATATCTTCAAGTCGCTTGTATTTACCAGCATCACAAGAAATGCCGACGGCACAATCAATATGAACGGCTTCCTTGAGCTTAACGATACCGCTCCTGAAGCAGGCGCAAGACCTGACGGCACGGCTTCGGGCGACAACTCCACTCTTCCCGAGGGTGACGGACACAACTTCTCCGACGAGTGGTACACTCTTGACAGCGAGTATCACTGGAAGGAGTGCGAGTGCGGATTTACCACCGACAGAGGCGCTCACGATTTCATATATGTAATGGACAGCGATCCTACACCCACCACCAGCGGCTGGAAGCACAAGGAATGTACAGTCTGCGGCAAGAAGGGCCCCAGAATTGAGGTTTACTACGACGAGTTTGTAACTACTCCCGAAACTCCACAAGAACCCGAAAATCCCGATACCCCTGACACCCCCGAGGCTCCTGCTGCGGGTCTTGACACCGGCGCTATTATTGGTATCGTTGTCGGTGCGGTGCTCGTTCTTGGCGTAGGTGGCTTTAGCCTTGTTTGGTTTGTATTGGGGAAGAAGAGCTTCGCTGACCTTATAGCAATATTCAAGAAATAAAAGTAACCGCTCAAAAAAGCGGACACAATAAAAAACAACCCAGAAGGGTCGTAGCTCTTTCCTACGGGTGGCAACCACCGTGTCTATAAG
>JAZSMN010000181.1:0-2451 GCA_045535925.1 Eubacteriales bacterium | reverse complement strand
TTGCCAAAAGCACGGTTATTCTGTCTTGTATAAGCTGCAGCAAATCCCTGTCACCCGAGAGCACATAGCTTTCAAGATTTTCATCCTCTTTGGCAAAGGATGCTATTGTACCCTGTATATCGTCGGCCTCCCAGCCGGGTAACTCAAGGACCTTTATACCCATAAGTCTTAAGCACTCCTTGGTGTCCTCAAACTGAGATTTCAGCTCCTCGGGTGTCGCGTGCCTTCCTGCTTTGTATTCTGGGTACATTTCGTGCCTGAAGGTGGGATGCTTTAGGTCAAAGGCAACCGCCACATAGTCAGGCTTTAGCCTTTCAAGTTGCTTGTATATAATATTGACGGTCCCGAAGATTGCATTTGTGTATTTTCCGCTTTTGTTTGTAAGCAGCCTTACACCATAAAATGCGCGGTTTATTATACTGTTTCCGTCAATAACGAGTATTTTTTTCATTCCTGTTCCTCATTCTCACTTTTGTAGTTCAATATGCCGGTCGATTCAAGGCGAGAGGGGGTAACCTCCTCGAATATGTCGTAATCCAAGTCGGGTTGCTCGGCGCGATCCTCTTCGCCCTTTCCATCTTCCTCAACCTCGGAGGTGGTGGAGTCGGCTTCTGTGGGTTCGGTGGAGGGGAGTAGCTCTTCTTGGTACTCGTCGGGGTCCGCCATTTGCTCTGCAAGGTGGGCGAGAACCTCTTCTTCGCTGTGTTCTGCATCGGGGTCAAATCCCACATCAAAAGTAGGCAGGTCAAAGACGAGCTGATCGTCGATATTTTCCTGTGTTTCGTCGGATTTTATTTCTCTTCTTCTTTCCTCTGCCGCTGTGCGGAGCGCTGTTATCCCTGCGGTTTCCTTATTCTCGGGGAGTATCGCCACCACCGCAAGTCTTGAGGTTATGAACACAAAGAGCGACAGTGTTAGGAGGTTTTCCTCCAGGCTTGCCGAGATAAGCTCGCCTTTAACAAAATAGGTAATCAGCGAGGGAATAGCCGAGTACAGGCAAAGTGCTGCAGCCGCAAGTCCAACCGCGGCATACAAATTCCACCTCTGTCTGCCAAGCGAGATCCTTGCTTCAAAGAGGAAGAATAGGGCACAGAACAGATATGCCATCTGGTCGGTGATTTTATTGGGTGCATTAATTTGTATACCCTCACGCATGTGTAGATACGCCACGTATATAGCAAGGAAGAGAACCGTTGCAAGGGCAAAATATCCTCGAATAACCGAATGCTCGCTGGTAAAATAACCACTAAGGAATAGGTGTGCTATCGAGCAGACTATAAGGAATGCGAGAAAAACGGGCAGACATACACCCAATAGGTTGAGTATCGCGCTCGGGATATTTTGTGCATCTGCCGTGCGCGAGAGCTCTGATATCGCCTTCTTAATTTCCGCAAAGTCACAGCTTGAAAGAATTCTAACTCCGACAAACAACAGAGCGACCGAGATAATACCTGTGGGAATATAAGAGAGCGGTGAGGTAAAGCTTGGACGCAAATTCACTCCGGCAGATATCAAAATATATCCAAGCAGGAGGATGATACCAATCCACAAAATGACACCAGAGGTGTTTATTAATGCATCATTTCCAAAATGACCGAGTGATATATCAAGGTCATAAAGACAAGCCACCGTGCGCAAAGAACTTGATACAAGCCCTACGGCAAGCATAATCAGAATATAGATTTTTAGCCTTTTGCTATTGACATTCATTGGAATTTTCCTTCATTTTATTAAAATATGCGCGCGTGAGATTATATTTAATATAGATAGAAATAAACATCAGAAGTATATCTATTTAAATAGTAATTCATATAAATTCTACTTACATAAAAAAATGGATTCTACTAAAATAAATATTTTGTGAGGATAACAAAAGCTCTTCTTGCATCCGACAAAGCTTTTGATATATAATATTTTACACCATTATTATGAACGAATTGTAAACGAAACAAATATTATTGAAATAAAAATACTAAAATCTAAAGATACATACGGCAGGGTGTGAAAGTCTTTGGTGAGAACAAAGACGAGAAATTAGAACTAAATAAACGGCTAACAGTTCAATTGCCGCCGCTTTAACCAGAACTCTGCGAGCTGCTTTTTGAATTTCCCGGGATATTTCTTGTTGATAATAGCCAAGCGGCATTGGTTATTTCGCTGATTTTTCGAGGACTCGCCCATAAAAAACAATAATTTTAGCACGACCCACACGTGTTTTTGGGTTAAAACGGTCTAAAAAGGGGCAAATATCTGATATTTTGGGTAAATTTTGTAACTATTTCACAAAAGCGAGAATAAAATTTCGTTAATTTTTTACCCGATAATTTATAAAAAAATGCGTAATAGGGTTGACATTATATAAATAATATAGTATAATATGCGTGCTTGATATGCGATGAAGTGGGAGGTGGCTACCCATAGAGGTAGGGAATTTCCGTGGAGTATGTCCGA
>JAZSMN010000091.1:0-1869 GCA_045535925.1 Eubacteriales bacterium | reverse complement strand
GGCAACACAACATACATAGTTTGGGAGGCTCTTGCAGGTCTTACTATCGCTACCCAGACCGATACAACCGGTTGGATCTATGCAGATGGCGAAATCAACGCTACCGAGGACAATGACTATGGCTATGCAGGTGTTCTCTATGGCACAAACACTACTCTTCAAGCTATGACCACAGCTACCATCGCTGCTGATTCTCTTGGTATTGATGTTGATTGCCTTATCATCGACCAGCTTCCTGCACAGTACATCACCGAGAATTCTTCCAAGGACTTTGTATGCTATCCTCTTTACTACACCGGTAGCGAGGGTGAAGCAGACTTCGCTGTTGAAGAGCAGTATGCAATAGCAGTTACCAAGGGCAATACCGAGCTCCTTAACGCTATCAACGAGGTTCTTGCAGAACTTGGTAAGGATGCGATTTTGGATATGGTTATGGCTCACATGGGTATGGGTGAATAATTTCTCTTTGGATAACTAATTGATACATTGCGAAAAAGAACTTGACCTTCTTGGTGAGTTCTTTTTCGTGCGTTTAGTGGTTTTATATTACTTCCTAAAAAAAGAAGACTGGAGTAAATGATGAATTTTTTTGAGAGTGTTGGTACACTATTGACCAGTGCAAAGTATATGGGAATGCTCTTTGAAGGCCTTGGCACCACGATCCTTGTGTCGGTGTTTGCGGCCCTTCTTGGACTTGTGCTTGGTACTCTGGTTGCCTTGGTCGGCATAGCAGAGGACAACATTTGGTTAAAGCTTCCAAAGTGGATTTGCAAGATTTATGTCGCTGTAATCCGTGGCACACCCATGGCACTACAGTTGTTTATAATGGCGTATGCCATATTTGCCATCCGTGGCTTCCCAAAGGAGATAACCGCAATTATCGCCTTTGGTATAAACTCGGGCGCCTATGTTTCCGAGAGCATCAGAGGCGGTATCCTTTCTGTTGACATCGGACAGACCGAGGCGGGACGTGCTCTGGGACTTCCCAGCGGCACCACAATGACCAAGATAGTTATCCCCCAGGCGATAAAGAATGTTATCCCCGCAATAGGCAACGAGCTTATCGCCCTGATAAAGGAAACATCTATTGTAAGTATGATAGGTATGTATGACCTTACCCAGGCGGCGACAGTTATTGGCGCCGGCAACAATATGGCAAGCTACATAGTACCCATGACGGTGGCAGCCTGCTTCTATCTTGCAATAGTATATCTTCTTACATTTATAATAAAGAAAGTAGAAAAGAGGTTGAGAGCCGGTGATAAGCGTTAAGAATGTTTATAAGTCCTTTGACGACCTCTCTGTTTTATCAGGCGTTTGCTGTGATATACAGGATGGCGAGGTTGTCGCTATAATAGGCCCCTCTGGTAGTGGCAAGAGCACATTGCTCCGCTGTATGAACCTGCTCGAGGTCCCCACAAGTGGCGAGGTTTGGCTTGGCGAGAGCCTTATCTCGGAGCCTGACCCCTATATGCACCCCGAGCTTATTGAGGCGTCGAATATCTATAAAAAGCTAATGAGCGAGGCGGGTGCTACGTCCCAATCGGTAATAGAGAAAATCACCACAGATAAACTCCTTCGAGGCTTCCAGGGCTTCCAGTATAACAAGGCGCTTAAGTCCTTTAGAGAACAGTACAAGCTTGATATAAACCTTGCGCGCAGACGTATGGGAATGGTGTTCCAGCACTTCAATCTTTTCAACAACAAGACCGTTATCGAAAACCTCACCCTTGTCCCCGTCGAGCTTAAGATGAAGACAAAGGAAGAGGCAGAGGCGAGGGCAATGGAGTTGCTTGAGAGAATTGGTCTTGCCGACAAGCGCGACGAATACCCCTCTAAGCTCTCTGGTGGACAAAAGCAGAGAGTTGC
>JAZSMN010000142.1:0-13189 GCA_045535925.1 Eubacteriales bacterium | reverse complement strand
GCAGCCCTGCTCGCGGAAAATATCATTTCCGGTGATATGGGCGACTACGGCCTTTACATCAAGAAGGTAAACGGTATTTCTGCCGACTACGATATCGACAAGGCATACTGGGCATTCTATATAAATGGTGACTATGCTTTGACAGGCGTTGACGCAACGACTATTACAGAAGGCGCAATTTATGAACTCGTCTACACAAGGTAATCAAAATTACCGCTCACATTTACAAAACAATACACGAATAATAAAGGAAACCTGTATATTTGCTATGCTTGGAGCACTCCTTTTTGGTTCTAAAATCATAATGGAGGTCTTTCCAAACATCCACCTTCTTGGTATGCTTATAATGGTCTATACCGTCGCTTTTAGACTAAAGGCATTGATACCTATTTATATCTATGTGATAATAAATGGTGTGTATGCTGGCTTTGCCACCTGGTGGGTGCCATATCTATATATATGGACTGTTCTCTGGGGACTTACTATGCTATTGCCAAGACAAATGCCCAAATGGCTCGCATCTGTTGTATATCCCTTGGTCTGTGCATTCCATGGCTTTGCCTACGGATGTCTTTATGCCCCAGCACAAGCGTTGCTTTTCGGCTTTGATTTCGAGCAAACAATAGCTTGGATAGTGTCTGGAATTGGATTTGATATTATCCACGGTGTCAGCAATATATTTACGGGTTTGCTGGTTTTACCACTTTCTTCGCTTCTTTTTCGCCTTAAAGCAAAATATATAGATACATAATATTTTAAGAATTATAGAAAACCTAGTAAAAAGAGCATTACCAACAATCACAAGACTCTGCGGATTGTGAATGAGTAATGCTTTTTTTGATAAAAAATTCAGAGTAAAAAAACAGAGATTTTTCTTGACAATTTCGTTCAAACGAAGTATAATAAGGTTGAAAAATGTTTCGTTTGAGCGAAATTCTTCTTTGCTCGAGCGAAATATAAGCGAAAGAGAGAATTTTGCTATGATAACAGTAAAGCAGGCGGCAGAAAAATGGGGGCTTACTCCAAGAAGAGTGCAGATGATGTGCAAGGAAGGACTTATTGCAGGTGCGCAGAGATGGGAGCGAACATGGATGATTCCCGCGACGGCAATGCCACCATCAAAGGGAATAAACAAGAGTGGCGAGCCAACTATGCCAATGCCAAGACGCAGTCCCTTCTTAGATATGACCTCGCTTTATAGCAGGGCAGGGCATGCCGACGAGTGCGCCTTGGCGCTGGTCGATAATCCCGAGGCACAGGCGCTTTTTGAGTCACAGATAGCATACAGAAGGGCGGAGATAGACAAGGTTTACGAGCACGCGCGCTATTTTTTGCAAAATCACAGTGGCTTTTATGCGGTGCTTGGTGCGGGTATGTTGCTTGCGCTCTGTGCCATTTGGCGAGGGGATCTTATACTGTGGGGCGAGGCAAAGAGGCATATATGCGAGTCCCCTTACAGAAACGAGCAGGAGAGGGAGATGATAACTCTCGCTCTGGCTATTGTAGATAGTTCGATTTATGATAACAAGGACTTCCCTGAGTGGTTTAGGCGAGGTTGCTTTGATACACTCCCTCCTGATTCCCACGCCGCAGCAAGGGTTTTCTACATTAAATATTTAAATATGTCCGCCTTTGC
Organism: Eubacteriales bacterium; assembly: GCA_045535925.1. GTDB lineage: Bacteria > Bacillota > Clostridia > Oscillospirales > CAG-272 > UBA1740. The sequence continues at coordinate 11,553 of JAZSMN010000142.1, read as the reverse complement.
TGTTGCTTCGAGGGAGCAACAGATGGATGGTATGCACGGACTTGGGCCGATGAGCCTTATCCCCTATGCCATAGAGCCGATGATAAGCCAATCGGTAGCGGACGGGACCGTTATTCCTGAGATTTATCTGCGCCTGTCCTGCGCTGTGGCATACCACAACAGCGGGAGGACCAGGGACGCAATTTTACATATAGACAAGGCGATTTCTTTAGCCTTGCCCGATCGCTTTTTTGGCATTTTGGTGGAGTATATACGCCACTTTGACGGACTTCTTGAAGATAGACTGGCGTTGGTGGATGAGGGGGCTGTCGCCATGGTAAAGGAGTTATATAAGATTTATAGCGTGGGTTGGGCAACTCTTAGCGGTAAAGTGCGTGGCAGATACATAGCCACCAACCTGACGGCAAGAGAGCGTGAGATAGCCAAATTTGCCGCTTTTGGAATGACATCGAGGCAGATAGCCGAGGCGCTCTATATCACCGAGTCCACGGTTAAGCAGACGGTGGTAAGAATAGTACAAAAAACCGGAGTTAGGGACAGGTCTGATTTCTCGCTTATCCTATAATTCCACAGAAAAACTATACTAAAATAGAAAAACATGGTGATTGTTTTTTTCACCTAAATCCCTTATACTAAAGGTACAGTATGAGGGATTTTTTCTTTGAAGGGAGGTTTTTATGAATTCTGTCAAGGAAGGAGATCTTTACAAAACCATCTGTGTAGAGGGACAGATATTTGACCTCTACTATGGCTATTACGATGATTTTGAAAGAGAGAGCAGCAACGCCGAGCCGATTCCGATATATCCGGACTTTATTCTTACGCCGGTATATACCGAGGACGGTAGCCCCTATGTCACTCAAATGCAGGCATTGTGCGAGTACGGTGACAGTGAGTTTGAGGACGGATGCTGTGTGGATTGCAGGTATTTTAGGCAGGGCGAGGAATTGATTGGCGTATGCACCTGTGAGAATAACCAAATAAAAGGCTAATACATAATATACAACAACATTTATTATTAAAGGAGAAAAACGAATGAAAAAACTTATTGCCTTAATGATAGTTTTGTCAATGCTTTTCGTACTGGTTGCCTGCTCGCAGCCCTGCGTGAATCATATTGACGAGGACCACGACCAAAAATGTGATGTCTGCGAGGTAGATGTAGAATGCACCGACCACAAAGACGAAGATGGGAACTATATCTGCGACTATTGTTTAGAGGATATCACCCCCGAGGGCATCAAACTTTCACAGGGAGTTGCCACTCAATTGAAGGGCGCAAAGAGTGCAAAAATTGAGTATGAGTTCAATGTGGAGGAAAACGAGGATTCTTGGTATTATGACAATGATAACGAGGCTCGTTTTGAAGAGAACGACTCAAAGATAAAGAGCAAGGTATATATCACCTTCGCCAAGACCGAAACTCTTGTCAATGTGCAGATTGAGTCAGAGACCTTTGAGTACGACGAGGATACCCAAAAATGGGAGATAGACTCCGAGCGCAGAATAGAGGTTGCACTTGTTGACGGTGTGCTTTATCAGGCGTTTGACGATGGCTATTTCGTAAGTCAGGACACCGAGATGACTCAGGCTGTCGAATTGCTTAGCGCGCTTCTTGAGGGCGTTGAACCCACCGAGGATGAGATTGCCGAGATGTATAAGGTCTTTGGCGAGAAGGCTATCACCAGTTTCAACATTTTTGAGAATAAAGGTAGCAGCGTAATTGACTTTAAGCCTATCGTTGAGAGCTTTGAGGCTTACATTAATGACATTGATTTCAACACCTATACTATGGGCGAGTTGATTGATGACCTGCTTGTAAATATTGATCCCGAACTGACCACCGAGATTATCCTTGAGGAGATGGGACGCGTTGGTGCACTTACCGTAAACGAGGCACTTGCAGAGATTGACGTATCTCTGACTGCGCAGTACAATACCACTATTCAGGGCATCTATGACTCAATAGTTAACGATCCAAGATTTGCTATATTTCTCCAAAACTATGTTGAGTATATGGCAGAGCAGACGGGTGCTGAGGTTAGCGAGGAGGATATCAACACCCAAAGCCAGACAATGCTTACGGATATAAAGGCGTTCAAACTTGCCGACTATATCACCGAACTTGGCATTGGTGAGGCTGCTATATATGAACTTTTCATCTCGCTTGTATCCAGCGGAAATGAAACCGAGATCGAGCCTCCCACACTCGAGCAACTTCTTATGGTGTTTGAGCAGGATCTTGCAATGACCATCGCAGAGTTTGAGGAAATGTTCCCGATACCTGTATTCACTTCAATCAAGGAAATGCTTGCAGGTCTTGAAATTAGGGAACTTAGTGCAAGGCTTGATGTACAGTTCAAAGGCATCTTTGAAATAGACAACATCACCGCAACCATAAAAAGTGATACTACCAGCACCACGGATAGTGTAGTAGAGGGCAAGCAGGATGTGTTTACACAGAAATTTGCTATTACTGTAAAACTCTACGATATCTCTACCACCGACATCGTTATAAACGCTCCTGCTGAAGACAGGATTTTGATTATTCCTGTGGACGATTGGATATACGGCGCTGAAGTTGATTCCTACGGCGCACAGTATATGATTATCTACCACAACTATGAGAACTACTTTAGCATTAATGTAAATCTTGTTACCGAGGTTGGCGAACTGTTTGTAACTGCCGACTTCGAGGGATTTGAAAAACTTGCAAGCACCACCATTACCATTCCGGCAGAGGATATTAGTATGCACAATCTCGACTATGACTGGTGCTATCCAGAGGATGATACTCCCTTGGTAGTTGAGTATAACATCGAGAGCGGCGAGTTCACTATCAAATCTATGCCCGCCTACACATATCCCAAAATGAGTGTTGCAAATGTGATAAATGCAATAGGCTTCGGTGAGGGAACCGACAACTCGGAAAAATATGATATTGATCCCGCGCTTGGTGCATATTTTAGTTGGATAGTCAATAACAGCGACTTCTTATCAGGTTTAATAAAATTCAAAGATAAGGGAATAGGATACGAATTCGAATATTATTCTGACGTTGACGGCAGTATGGTATGTACCATTATAGGCATATATTCACAAGGCGGTCTCATTAAACCAACCACCGGAAATGGATTTATTGGCACAAATTATGATGAGGAAAACCTTGAGGCGTACTTCGGCTCTAACCGTGATTTTACAATCTACCTGAGTGCGGACGGCTTGGTTTCTATAGATGAACTGCCCGAGATAAATCCTGAATATTTCACTTAATCCTCGGCCGTTTTTATCTTCTATAACGGCTAAGATAATAGCAATTAGCAAAAGGAAATGTCGATTTCCGACATACAACAGTAAAGTTAATTGTGAAAAGCAAATCTAATTACAAAATTAAAAACCATAGCGTGATGCTCTCGAGCATCACGCTATTTTTACTAAAACACGCTTTTTTGTGTAAAAAAGAACAGATATGTATGTTTCCTTTCTACCGACAGATACTAACCATATTAAAGAATAGGAGGATTTGTAATGGATTCGGTATGGGAAAAGGACATAGAGAGGTTGCATTTTGATAGATTAAGGGAAAATAAAAGCACCGATGTCCTGATAGTAGGCGGTGGAATTGCGGGGATTTTGTGCGCATATAAACTGAAAGCGGCGGGAGTCGATTGCATGTTGGTAGAAGCCGCCGATATTTGTGGAGGAATTACCAAAAACACTACTGCAAAAATTACCCTCGCCCACGGCTTAATCTATGACAAAATGATAAGACGCTTTGGAAAGGAAAGGGCAGAGCTTTATGTAAAGGCGCAAAGCGAGGCAATAAAGGAATACGCACGACTTTGCAGGGGTATATCCTGCGACTATGAGATAAGCGACTCTTATGTTTATTCGCTTGACAATAGTAGAATAGTTGAAAAAGAAGTTAATGCCTTAAATAGTCTTGGGGTAAGAGCCAAATTTACAACCGACCTTGAAATTCCGCTTCAAACCGAAGGAGCGTGTCTTGTGAAAAATCAAGCGCATTTCAACCCCCTCAAATTTCTCTTTGAAATAGCAAAGGAGTTGCCAATTTACGAGCATACCAAGGTGCTTGAACTTATGCCGGGTAAGGCGATAACCGATCAAGGCGAGATAACTGCAAAAAAAATAATAATAGCAACGCATTTTCCCATTCTCAACAAGCACGGCTTATACCCACTAAAACTATATCAGCACCGTTCTTATGTTATCGCATTAAAGGGGGCGCAAGATATAAAGGGAATGTATGTTGACGAGAATGACAAGGGGCTTTCATTCCGTGGCTATCGTGACCTGCTTCTTTTGGGAGGAGGTGGACACCGTACGGGTAAAAAGGGAGGATGCTGGCAGGAACTTGAAAAATTTAGCGAGCAGCACTACGAATCTGCCGAGATAGTAGGGAAGTGGGCAACACAGGACTGTATGAGCTTGGATGATATTCCCTATATTGGCAGGTATTCAAAATCTACCACGGACTTGTTCGTGGCGACAGGCTTTAATAAATGGGGTATGACAAACGCTATGGTAGCAGCCAATATACTATGCGACCTTGTTATGGAGAGGAAAAACACGTACACTGCCGTTTTTTCGCCCTCTCGAAGCGTCCTTCGCCCTCGTCTTGCTACTAATTTGTTTGAGTCCCTGGTAGGACTCCTGACACCTACCGCGCCAAGATGCCCCCACCTCGGTTGCGCCCTTAAATACAACAAGGTAGAGCATACCTGGGATTGTCCCTGCCACGGCTCACGCTTTACCGAAAAAGGCGAACTAATAGACAACCCTGCCACCGATGATAAAGAGATAAAGTGAATTTTTGCCAAAAGTGGCGCACAAGTAAGCGCGAAATCTATTGCAAAATGCCAAAGCACTGTGTTATAATGTTAGTATAACAAGTATCAACACGGCGACACGCCTCCGTGGTATTAGGCAAAAAAGCAAATTTGCCTTGGCGTTTTTGCATCTGTATGACCAAGCAAATCAAGTTAATTCACTTTTAGAAGGAGAGAGGGAAGATGACGAAATACAAACTATTCAAGAAGCGCGTATACGAGATAATCGGACCGGCGGGAAAGGGTGACATTGCATCCATCGTAGTTGACATTTTGTTGTGTGCCTTGGTTCTTGCCTCTTGCGCGGCTGTTATAGTCGAATTGTTCTTTGACGTTTCGGATTCTATAATAGCAGGCTTAGAGCTTTTTGAATATATCACCGTAGGCATATTTATCTTTGAATATGTAGTCAGGGTTTGGGTTTGTGAATTTGAATATCCCGAGTGCAAAAACAAGCTGCACGCGCTATGGAAGTTTGTCACCTCCTTCGATTCTTTGATAGATATTCTCTCTATCGTGTCCGTGCTTTTCAACGAAATTCCAAAGGAATTTGCAATTCTGAGAATGATAAAGCTGATAAAGCTGGTCCGTCTTGTGAAGATGTCGGATTATATAAAGACCTCGGATAAATTCGAGCAGCTTTTGAAAAAGGTGCAAATTCGCACCAACGAGATAATTGACAAGGGCAGAGAGGGAGATATCCCTTCCAAGATATACGACATAACCTCGGTCATTCTGATTATTCTGTCGGTGTCGCTAATTTTAGTAGAGACCTTTCCTATCCCCGAGGCGGCACACGATTTTATCTACGTATTCGAGCTTGTTATTGCCGTTGTATTTAGTATCGAGTACATCTTGCGAGTGTGGACTGCGCCGCTTGATTATCCGAGCCTAAGACCGGACAAGGCGAGAATGAAGTATCTCTTCTCCCTGATGTCGCTAATAGATCTGCTCTCGATAGTTCCCGTATTCGTAGCAAATCTGCCTACCGCCACAGGCATACTTAAGATATTCAAGCTGTGCAAAATTCTCCGTCTTCTCAAGGCGAGCAGATATCTTAACAGCGTAGCAAGGTTTGGCAAGGCTATACAAAAAAAGAAAAGACAAATAGTGATGTCGATAGTTGCCATCCTTATAATGATTGCAATATGCTCGGTGCTTATGTATTCCTTTGAAAACAAGGAGCAGCCGGATGTCTTTTCCAACGGTTTTAGCGGCGTAATTTACAGCATCCAGGCTTTGCTTGATGCGGAGACGGATATGGCCCCCGTGACACCTATCGGACAGGCGCTCTCCACGCTTATGCTGCTGTTGGGTGGTTGTATGTTTGGCGTGCCGGTTGCCATTATCGCCACGGGCTTTGAGGATATGATAGCCGAGCAGGCGGGCGAAGATGAAGACGAGGATACCGAGATATACGAAACGCTTAGGATGTATGATGGAATGAGCGACTCGGACAAGGAAAGATTCAGAAAAATTCTGGAGCTTGAAAGGACAGAGCAGAGCGAAGAATAGCGCTTTCCTATAAACCTAAAAAACAAGAGAACGCTACGTTTTACATATCCGTCCCCCAAAAAGCAAAAAAATAAAAACCACCACTTAGCCCTCACTTTTAATTAGGCGAGGGCTAAAAAAAGAAAAAGGCTTTGAGCATAAACTCAAAGCCTTTTTGTGATTAACAAAAAGAGTAGTTTTATTAATCAGCGAATATGTAAATAAAATTATATCCACTTGAGCAGGTAGCAAAGGCGCAATTTTCTTCAATCAGGATTTCCTCAAATTGCATCTCCGAACCAGCTTTTGGCTTCAGTTCGTAATAATTGTGTTGCTCGGTATCATAATGATAGCCTAAACCTGCATCCTTGTTGACTACAATTTTCGAGGTGTTGTTTTTCATAGCATCAAAATCGAAAGCAAGACCAATGCTGTACTTCGACAGAATAAATGCAGTATTTTCATCAACGCCAACCCATGCGCCGTCTGTATATGTGTAAGTCCCCGGATTGAGCGTATAATTATCATGATTTCCTGCATCAATGCGAACATCCCACATAAGCGTCTCTTGTACAACAAAGGTTATAGTATCGTTGGTTTGAGTAACATAAGCATGTTCATGGAGATGGCCGTTACGGAATTCACCGATTTTATAGTTGCTGCTTTCTCTTTCAAGCATTTCAATAATTTCAACAATTTGAGCATCATCGATATCCGAAGTGTTTTCTCTCATAGTTGAAATAGCGTTACCAATAGTAGCCAATACTATCATAGCGACTATTACAATAACCGTCAAAAGCACCTCTTTGCGAGGCGATTCGGAAACAGTACCTTTTTCTCCCAACTCGTCCTCGAATTTCATATGCCGAAATAGTCTTACGACAATTTCCGCAGGAACAATGTAAAGTGAAACAACGGCAACAATGAGAGAAACTACGAATTTTAGAAATACCCCTGTTAGTGAATCTCCGACCGTTGTTACATCCTTCTTTTCTCCGTTATCGTACACCTCGTACACCTTGTACTGAAAGTCGAACAAAGAACCGAAGCCGGAGGACCAGAATTTAAGAATGTTGGGCACACACCAGGTTGCTACGAGAGCAAGCATAGGGATGCTGCCCCAACCTCCAGCGCCAAAAGCATAGATTACAATGCTTACAGCCATACCTACCAAACCTATGAAGAAAAGCAAAAACTTATGCTTAAACACTTCAAGGTTGTCTTCTAAATTTGTCCGTACGTCACTTGTGTCATCAGCGTAATTGTATGTATTTGCCATAATATACCTCCTAAATTAATGATTGAAATCAAAATAGTGTATTAACCACTGTTGTTTACTGTCAAAAGCTTATTTAATACAGGAATATCAATCAAAATGCACTCTCGGGTTCATGACAGCGGGAGATTTCCATTCAATGCCGTAATCTTCTTTCAATATCTCCCTCTTTGTCGCCCAATAAAGGTGGCAATATCCCATACCACGATTTTCACCTATTTTTGCGATGATCTTCTTTTCAAGTTCATCTTTAATTGCTTGAAATTCGGGTGTGTCTTCAACAGGGTCATATTTAAGCATAGTATTATCCTTTCTAAACATTGGTTGTTTAACTGTATTCCTCTACCAGCATAACACTTTCAAATTTCTTTTCATCTTTTCCAAAGAAGAAATAGAGAAATCCGTCAATATGATCAAGAAATCCCATTTCACTATCAAGAGGATCAAATTGTAACAGAAGTCTTGGCGGCTCGTCTTCATAGTTCCAGTCACTCGGCACGCCGAGAAGGCGCGTGCAGGCTTCACTATCGTCGACCTCGAAAAATTCCATCAAGTACGCATCGTTGAATTTTTCATAGCCCTCGACCTCGAGATTGAAATCATCAATAGCAAGTTCGGGCTCGCCCTCAAAATAGCGCACGTCTGCCTCTAAACCGTAATCTCCACCGTCGGTGTGTAAAAAGATATACAAATAGCCTGTGTGTGGAAGACGGTTTTCCTTATCAAGATGTGTGGCGTCGGCAAGATTGATTTGACAGAGGAATATTTCATCCTCGTAAAAATCCCCATTCCACGCAAGAGGAACCGTGGGAGTGCCAAAAAATTTTGATGCACCGAGATCGTAATCCACGGGTGCTTTTTTTACTTTAATTCCAATTGCCATTGTTTTAGCACACCCTTTTCTTATTTTTGCTTGTTTTTTTCTTCAAGAATCAATACTACGTGATCACTACGCGACCAAGCGTACTCGTTTCTGCCCCCCTGCGCGCTTTCGCTGCGCAGACGCACGCGGGGATTTTTAAGAGAAATGACTCCTTCAATACCGTTTTGCGCTTTTTCGTCAAAGAAGGTAAAATAAATCTCATTCCAGGTCAATTTATCAATCCTTATTCTCTCGCCACGGCTTGTTTGATCCGCATTTTTAAATATGTCATATATCTCATTCCAATAATGATTGTACCAATCGCCGTAAGTATATTCGCTTGTTTCACGATCCAAGTGGAGGATATAGCCCGACCATTTTTTATTTACAAAAAAACCGAACAAATTTCATTCCTCCTTTATTGTGTCAATAAATGCGTTTGCCTTAATAGCAAACTCGCCTAATTCTATTGCCTCTTTTATATAACCCTTTGCCGACAACACGCTGGTATCGTTGTATTTTCTATCGTCGTACTCACACACGTAACTGCACGAGCCCTCGTGACCATTCTGCAAGTAGCTGAAATACGCGCCGAGATATAGTGTGAACTTTTCTTTATCTACATTTCCAGCGCCTTTTTCCATCATCCACTCGCAGACCTGACGGCGGCAAAGCGCACGGGTAAGATGTTCTTTTGCTTCTGTTATTTTAGTCGCTTCCTTTTCCGCACTATCATAAGTCCAACAGTTCGCATTCCAATGCATTCTGTATTCGGCATATTCGCATTCGCCCGCCACATAAAGAAGCTTCAAGGTATAGTACTCATTCCAGTCCAGCAAGCGGTGATAGGTGTTAAACACGCCCCTGCCGTATCCCATGTCCATAAAACGGATAACGTCGGCAAATGACTGGGCATAGAGGTAGTGTATGTATGCTTTATCGAGATTCTTTTCTACACCGAGTCCCAATTCGTATCTTTGTGCCTGCAACTTGTTGGCTTCCCGGTTTACAAAGTAATAATGGTTTGGGTTGGGAGGCAGTATGGGATTTAACAACTCATCAGCCTTTTGATAATTGCCCATTTCGAGGTACACCTGTGCTTGAACAACAGGGTCATCGCTTTCTTTTAACGCAACGCTGCCGTCAACTACTTCCACCTCAAAACTCGGATGCCTATAATACACACCTTCAAGATACGACCACTCGCTTATACTATATGTTCCGGAGCAAATTTCACCTATTTTCAAGGTGTGAGAAGTGCGTATTTCCTTTTTGGGGAGGGAGGTGTTATTAGGATTATCGCGTTCCCAGGTGATAGTTTCCACAGAGAAACTACCGTCACCCATTTCCTCAGCAGAAGCGGAAAGTCCCTGCGTCACTCCGTGATGTTCACCATCCACGGGAATAAATGTAAACTGATTTTTAGAAATATCCGGCCTTATCTTCAAATAATCCATAACATCACTCCATCTCTTAAGATTTGTATAAAGACATCAATTGAATAATCGGTACAAAATATCTATACTAAGTACATTATACCCCCTTTTTATGCAAATGTCAACAAAAAAGGTTATATAGAAATTACAATTTTAGTAAAATAGCAGCACAAACAAAAGGGCAGAGATTTTCATCTCTGTCCTTCTTAATTATTCGTCCTTCAATGATTGCATATAATTGTGCATCGTTTCTGCAACAACTTTGCTGTGCGCGACTGCCTCCACGACCGTTCTTGGACCGTGTACAGCATCTCCGCTTGAAAAAATACCGGGGCGTGAGGTGTTTCCGTATTCGTCTGCTACAAGCAAGCCGTTTCTATTGGTAACAAGTCCGTCTGTCGTTTTTGCAAGAGTGGTTTGTGGACCTTGGCTAATTGAAATGATGACGCTGTCTGCTTCATAAAGCCGCTCCGTACCTTCAATATCGGTAAATGTGCCGTCCTCGTTTTGTATAACATCACAGAATATAACTCCCTCGTCAACGATTTCAACAGGCCGCTTGCTGTATTCAAATTCAACCCCCTCAAGTTGGGCGTAGGTGAATTCATATTGGCTCGCCGCGACCTTCTCTGTGATAGAGAAGCAGGTCAGATATTCGGTCCCGTGGCGGAGTGCTGTTCTTGCCACATCCATAGCGGCATTTCCTGCGCCTATGACGATAACTCTTTGACCAAGTTTGAAGGAATCGGGGTTGTTTAGATAATTGATTCCAAAATGCACGTGCCCCAGCGATTCACCCTTGATATGCAGAGTATTTGGCTTCCATACACCGGTTCCGACGAAGATTGCTTTGTATCCATCTCTAAACAGGTCGTCAATAGTGATAGAGTCGCCTATATTTGTATTAGGTCTGACTTTGATACCCTTCATTTCGATATGGCGATAGTATATATCGTCAAGTATACCTTTTGGCAGACGAAAATCCGGGATACCATAACGAAGAACGCCACCTATCTCGCTCTTGCTTTCAAATATAGTTACCTTATAACCATAACGTGCGAGAATAATAGCAATGGTGATACCCGCTGGGCCTGAGCCTATAATAGCGGCTCTCATACCATTCCACTCGGCAGGACCCTTTACCATCTTTGGGGCGTAGGTTCTGGATATGTATTGCTCAATGGTAGAAAAATGCACCGCCACTCCCTTTTTACCAAGAACACAGTGGCCCTCGCATTGCTTTTCATGATTGCATATAAGGCTGCAAACTGTTGTTAATGGGTTATTCTCAAAAAGGATCCTACCCGCCTCATCAAGTTTGTTTTCCTTAAGAAGTCTGATAACCTGTGGAATAGGCGTTTGAATAGGACATCCTTTGACACACCCGGGATTTTTACACTGCAAACAGCGATTTACTTCATCCATTATGTGTAATGCCATAACAATCGACCTCTTTTTGTTTTTATTTTATTATACCACGGACCAAATATTTTTTCAAGCAACAAATTTTGCAAGTAGCGTTTTGCCGACATCTTAAATTATGTGATCCTGGTTGCGCTTAAAATAGCAATGATGAATATAAAAAACACGAGCCTAAAACAAGTTTAGGCTCGTGTTGGTCGGAATGACAGGATT
>JAZSMN010000167.1:0-5634 GCA_045535925.1 Eubacteriales bacterium | reverse complement strand
CGAGCTCCTCACCCAGGTAGACGAGGGGGGCGTATCTTGGGTTCTCGGGCGAGAGGATAAGCTTGTGCTCCTCGGGGTAGAAGTACACACGCTTTAGGGTAGCCTCGTCCTCTACGATAACTGCGGCAATCTCGCCGTTTTCCACCGTATCCTGCGAGCGAATAAAGACTATGTCCCCGTCAAAAATCCGTGCCCCTGTCATAGAGTCGCCCTGTGCCACAAGGCAAAAGTCGGCATCAATGGCCTCGTCCGCCACCACAAAGCTCTCGTACTCTGCCTCGGCATAGATAGGCTTGCCGCAGGCGATGTTGCCAAGCACGGGCAGGCGTTTTACACGCAGGGGAGAATTATTATAGGTAGAGATTTCGTCCCAGCCCATAATCTCGGAAGGGTGGACACCAAGGCACTCTGCCAGACGCTCAATTTTGTCGTGGGGAATATTTTCGATAACTCCGGTCTCGTATCTGTGCACGGTCTGTTTGCTCGTGCCGATAAGTCTGCCCAGCTCCTCCAGCGATAGCCCTCTCTCTTGGCGTAGTTCCTTTAATCTGGTGCCCTTCATCTTTTCTCTCCTTTTATTATGTAGTCACGCGCGGCGCAACTTGCAAATTGTTATTAAGACGAGCACCGGTAACTTTGGACGCGACACCCGCCAAGTATATAATAGCACATTGTCACTTAAAATGCAATACTTTATGCAAAATTTTTTCAAAAGTCACTTGACAAGTGACGAAAATGCTGTTATAATAGGATCAAGCGAGTCACTTCTCCCGTGACGAAATTAAGATTTTAGCGGTTTACGGGCTCGCGATGCCACGGCCCCGAGTGGCGAATAAGAGGAAAGGAGTTCAATGTTTTACACAAACTACAACAGCTATGAGGGTGACCCTATTAGATTATATCGCTCGGTGGGCGAGATTAGAAGGGATATCACCGATATTAAAAGACGCATCGAGCAGTCGGGCGAGAGACTAAATGTCCGAATGCTCCTTGGCGAGATTGCCACCGAATGCGTAGGAAAGGACGCAGACCAGTGGGTACCCCTGCTTCGCGAGTTGGTAGACGAGGCGGAGGATACTCTTGACGAGCTTCATAAGTTAAAGGACGGTCTTGGCAGACTGTTTGAGGAGTTGGAGGATACGAAATGGGCACTCGGTATATAAAGCAGGCGGGATTTGGCTATGTCCCCACACTTGACGGACTTGTCTGTGCCTTGTGTGCCGATTATTTCCGCAGGGAGGATGCCATACAGGAAAAGACCGCATCGAAAAGGGTGGATATGGAGTATAGGTATCTGAACTTTTTGATGTTTGAGGCCACCGCCGAGATAGTGGGCGAGAGGGTGGCGAGTGCGTTTATCGACGAGATTGGCAGGCATATTGGATATGCAGGCTCTGCCGTCCCCTTGTCCGAAAATATTTACAAGGTTAGAAAACAGGAGGTAAAAATAGCAATAGCGAGAAAGCTTCATTTGCTCGATTAAGCATGTACTTGTTCGAGTAGGCTTGTCCTTGCTCAACCAGGCTTGTACTACATAATATGCCGTTATCCCGAGAATAGAACGGCTTTTTAAAAATCATGCAAAAAAGGAGGGTATACAGAACAAGGAGGCTTGGAGAGGGTGTATACATTTTAAGCCTGTGAGTATACACAAAAACAAAGGTCGGTCTGTGCCGACAAAAACTTAATAAAACAAGATAAAACTTAATAAAACAAGAAAAAACTTAATAAAACAAGATATAAACTGTCAAAGGATTAGCCGAGAAAATTTTTTCCTCCTCCAGAGTGTGACATTTTTCGTCCTCGGGTATGTGATATACTACCCACGGAAAAGAAAATAGTAGCTTTTAGGAGAGGGAAATGAACAAAAACGGTTTGTGGCTGTCGAGCGAGGGAGAGAGGCTGGTTGCCGCCATTGAGTGTGAGATAGATCACCATACGGCGGGCGGGCTGCGCTCCCAGATAGACAGGGAAATTTTTCTTAGGAAGCCGAGCCTTTTGGAGCTTGACTTTCGGGCAGTAAAATTTATGGATTCTTCAGGGCTTTCGCTTATTGTAGGCAGGGTAGAAACCATGTCTGCGGTTGGTGGCGTGGTTGTTATATCCAATATGGGAACGGGTCTAAAAAAACTTTTGCGACTGTCGGGTATCGACCGACTTCGTGGACTTACCGTCGAGGGCGAGGTATAAAATGAGAAGAATTATAAATGAAATGAAACTGCGTCTTTCTTCAAGGAGTGTAAACGAGAGTGTTGCGCGCTCCTGCATATCCGCCTTTGTTGCGGAGCTAAATCCCACGGTCGAGGAGCTTGGCGACCTTCGTTGTGCGGTGAGTGAGGCCGTCACAAACTGCATAGTGCACGCATATCGCGACCTGCCAGCGGGTGAGGTTGGCTATATTTACATATCTGTCCGTCTCTATGATACAAGAGAGGTCACCGTCGAGATTTCTGACAATGGCTGTGGCATAGAGGATGTTTCCTTGGCTCGTGAGCCTATGTTTACGACGGGGGACGGGACAGAGAGGTGTGGCATGGGCTTTCTCGTGATGGAGAGCTTTACCGATTCTCTTTCTGTAAAGTCGAGGGTCGGCAAGGGAACTACCGTCCTTATGGGGAAAATTTTAAGGTCCTGACCTTGGGGCACAGATGAAGGAAGTTATAGAAAAAGAGCGACCGTTTGACAAAAATCCCGAGCTCGTTCTCCGTTTTCGTGCGGGGGACAGCGAGGCGGGGGAGGAGCTGATAAGGCTAAACACCCCGCTGATATATCGCATAGCGGCCAGATTTCGTGAGAGGTGTGACGACCTGTCTGACCTGGTCGAGTGCGGCACTATGGGGCTGTGCAAGGCTATCAAAACCTTTGAGCCCGAGAGGGGGTTTGCCTTTTCGACCTATGCCGTGCCGCTTATTATGGGCGAGATGCGTCGATTTTTGCGTGATGACGGAATGATAAAGGTCTCAAGGGAAGAGCGTAGGCTTTGCGCGATTTTAAACCGAGAGAGGGAGCGCCGTCTCTCTCTTGGCGAGCCCAGTGACCTTGTGAGCATAGCCGAGGCGGTGGGGGTAAGTGTGCAGGACGCATCGAGCGCCCTCTTCTCCGAGGCTACCGTCCGCTCGCTTGACGAGAGTGTGGGCGGGGAGGATGACTCGCTGACTCTGGGTAGCATAATAGCCGAGGAGGACGAGGCAGAGCGGGGCTTTGACAAAATGGCGCTTGCCCTGGCGATAGAGCACCTTCCCGAGAGGGATAGGCGTATAATAATCCTTCGCTACTTCCGTGACTATTCCCAGACCGAGACCGCCCGAATTTTAGGACTGTCACAGGTAAAGGTCTCACGCGAGGAAAAGAAGATAATGGCAAGGCTCCGCCGTGAGTTATCGTAGGGTGTGATTTCGAGCTTGTACCGTAAACCTTCATAGAACAAAGGCATACCCTATAAGGTGGTAAAAGAAAGGCTCCCAAAAACTGCAAGGCGACAAAGCGCCCCAAAGCTATACGGCGACAAAGCGCCCTTCCCAAAAGAAAAAGCCCCTAAAATAAGGGCGCGCGACTTGGGGGAGCCTAAAACCGAGGAAGTTTTCCAAAAGGTATTGATTTTTTGACAATTATATTATAAAATAAATATAATATGGCTTTATTGCTAAAATCAGGAGGAAATATTATGAAACTTAAACCCTTACTTGATAAGGTTGTACTCAAAAAGGTGGAAGTACAGGAAACCACCAAGGCGGGCATTTTCCTTCCCGGCTCTGCCCAGGAGAAGCCCCAGGTATCGGTTATCGTTGCGGTTGGCCCCGGCGGTATCGTAGATGGTAAAGAGGTTGTTATGACTCTCAAAGAGGGCGACAAGGTTATCACCGGTAAGTATACCGGCACCGAGGTTAAGCTTGATGGCGTTGACTACACCATCGTTAGCCAGTCGGATATTCTCGCAGTAGTCGAAGATTGATTTTTGAAAGGAATTTGTTATGGCAAAGGAAATAATTTATGGTATGGACGCCAGAAGTGCATTGCTTCGTGGTGTTGATAAGCTGGCCGATACGGTAAAGATTACCCTCGGCCCCAAGGGCAGAAATGTTGTCCTTGACAAGAAGTTTGGCGCTCCCCTTATCACCAACGACGGTGTTACCATCGCCAAGGAAATCGAGCTTGACTGTGCGGCAGAAAACATGGGTGCACAGCTGGTTCGCGAGGTAGCGACCAAGACCAATGATGCAGCGGGTGACGGTACAACCACCGCTACTCTCTTGGCACAGGCTCTTATACATGAGGGCATGAAGAATGTTACCGCAGGTGCTAACCCTATGGTGCTCAGAAGGGGTATATTCAAGGCTGTTGAGGTTGCTGTAAACGAGCTCGCTCTCCAGTCGCAGAAGGTGTCTGGCACCGAGGATATCGCCAAGGTTGGCTCGGTTTCTGCAGGTGACGATGCAATTGGTAGACTTATCGCCGACGCGATGGAAAAGGTTACCTCCGACGGTGTTATCACCGTAGAGGAGTCCAAGTCTGCCGAGACCTACTCCGAGGTTGTAGAGGGTATGCAGTTTGACCGAGGCTACCTCTCCCCCTATATGGTTACCGACAGCGACAAGATGGAGGCTGTTCTTGACGATTGCCTTATTCTTATCACCGACAAGAAGATTTCTGCAATCCAGGACCTTCTTCCCCTGCTTGAGCAGATTGTCCAGTCGGGCAAGAAGCTCCTTATCGTAGCCGAGGACATCGAGGGCGAGGCTCTTACCACCCTTGTACTTAACAAGCTTCGTGGCACCTTCACCGTGGTTGCTGTCAAGGCTCCCGGCTTTGGCGACAGACGTAAGGAGATGCTCCGCGACATCGCTATCCTCACCGGCGGCGAGGTTATCACCAGCGAGCTTGGTCTTGAGCTCAAGGACGTATCTCTTGCCGAGCTCGGTAGAGCAAGACAGGTTAAGGTTACCAAGGAAAACACCATTATCGTTGACGGTGCAGGCGACAAGCAGGCAATAGCTGATAGAGTTGGACAGATTCGCCAGGCTATCGAGGTTACTACCTCCGAGTTTGATAAGGAAAAGCTCCTTGAGCGCCTTGCAAAGCTTGCTGGTGGTGTTGCTGTTATCAAGGTTGGCGCAGCTACCGAGGTAGAGATGAAGGAGAAGAAGCTCCGCATCGAGGACGCACTCAACGCGACTAAGGCGGCAGTAGAAGAGGGTATTGTCGCAGGTGGTGGCACCGCTCTTATCAATGTAATTTCCGCAGTAGAGGCTCTTATCGCTACCCTTGAGGGCGATGAAAAGACTGGCGCTATGATAGTTGCCAAGGCTCTTACAGCACCCATGAAGCAGATTGCCGAGAACGCAGGTCTTGACGGCTCGGTTATCATCGCCAAGATTCGCGAATCCGGTAAGATTGGCTATGGCTTCGATGCTTACAAGGAGGAGTATTGCGATATGATGGATGCGGGCATCGTTGACCCCGCAAAGGTTACCAGAAGCGCCCTCCAAAACGCAGCTTCCATAGCATCCACCGTGCTTACCACCGAGGCTCTCGTCTATGACAAGAAGCAGCCCGCCTCGCCCGCCGCTCCCGCCCCCGCCGGAATGGATGGAATGTATTAATTGGGTGAAGTTCGCTACGCGAGTGAAGTTTGCC
>JAZSMN010000237.1:0-2848 GCA_045535925.1 Eubacteriales bacterium | reverse complement strand
CCCACCCAAGAGCATTGTCCTTGCCCTGTGTAGCTTCATCTCTCCAAAAAATCGCATACACCCCATACCCGTGTAGCGTAAAAACACCTTTTTAAGTGTGGTTTTGCATACCCCGACCGAGCGCGCAACCTGCTCGCAAGAGAGGTTTGTCCTGATATTTTTCTTCATAAAATCCACCGCAAGGTGATAAACCTGCGCGTGCGCGATGTCAAGCTCCTTGGGGGATTTGTCGCACCTGTTCAGTTCTGATAATAACAGTTCGAGCAATTTCTTCGAGTCGTCACTTAACCTTTCTGCCGAGTTTTCAGAAATTCCGTCCCGTTCGCTCTCTTTAATAAAGAGCGCCACAAGACTTTCGGCATCGGGCGAGAGCTTATAAATACCGCTTTTACATTCCGATGACTTGAATTGGGCAACTAACATTTCCGCCATATGCTTTCCCGTGACTCGGTTCTGGTGGAATTTGCTCGGCTTTATAAGTATCGCATTCCCAGCAGAAAGCGAGAAAATATCCCCCTCCGAGGTTATCTCCATAGAGCCGCGAAGAATAATATTAAGTTCCCATTCATCGTGAGTGTGACCTTGAAAAATATAGTCATCAGAATGGTTATAGTGATAGTAAGACCTCAAGCTTTCTATATTCATAAGTAGATTTCCCCTTGTTAATGTGTGACCGATTTTATAAATTATATGCCTGATTTTGCATTTACAACTAAAAATTTATATATTACAATATAGATGATACTAGAAATTTATAAAAAAGTCAATAAGGAGAAGCAAAATGGAATACAGAATTAAAATGCTCGATGGCGAATGCTGGTGGGGCGGTACTGCAAACGACGGTACTGTTGCCCCTTACACCAAAGAAACCGAACTTAAAAGAGATTTCCGTGTCTATGCCTCTAACCAGACTATGCCTATGTATCTGTCTAATATGGGTAGATGCATCTGGTCGGAAAAGGCATTCTCCTGTAAGATACAGGGTGGCGAGTTTATCATTGAGGGCGTGGACGTCCTCGTTGAGCAGTTCGGCACTAATTTAAGGGATGCATATCTCGGTGCTATGGCGGCGCATTTCCCTCCAAAGGGCGAGAGCCTTGAGCGTGAATTTTTCCGTGTGCCTCAGTACAACACTTGGATGCAGTTGACCTACTTCCAGAGCCAGGCGGGGGTTATGAAATACGCAAGGGGAATAGTAGAAAACGGCTTTAAGCCCGGTATCCTTATGATAGACGAGGGATGGGCAAAGGCGTATGGTGACTGGACCTTCGACCTTACCAAATTCCCCGATCCCAAGGGAATGGTTGACGAACTGCACAAGATGGGCTTTAAGGTAATGCTCTGGGTAGTTCCTTATGTTAGACCCGACGGGGTTATATTTGTCAAGCACACCGAGTTTTCAGGGCCAAAGGATGAGGAACTTTTCCTGCGTACCAAGGAGGGCAAGATAGCAATAATTCCCTGGTGGAACGGATACAGTGCGATCCTCGATTTTACCAAGGAGTGCGACTGGAATTATATGGAGTCGCAGCTTCAGGCGCTTGTTAATGACATCGGTATAGACGGATTTAAGTTTGACGGTGGAGCGCTTGAGGATTATGCGGCAACCGCCCCAATAAATGGCGAAACCGATGACAAATATACCGCGGCCGAGCGAAATATCGCTTGGAATGCCTTTGGAACTCGCTATAAATTCCACGAATACAAGGACACCTTTAAAGGCGGCGGTATAAGAAGCATTCAGCGTATCCGTGACAGGGGACACAAGTGGGACGGTGACGGCCTTTCCACCCTTATTCCCAACGCAATAGCACAGGGACTTATAGGTCACCCCTTCATCTGTCCCGATATGGTTGGCGGCGGCGAATGGACCTACCGAGAGGATAACATTCCTATCGACCAGGAACTCTTTGTAAGAATGGCACAGTGCTCGGCGCTCTTCCCGATGATGCAGTTCTCTTGGGCACCCTGGGAAGCACTCGACAAGTCGCATCTCGACCTTGTTATTGGCGCCCACGATATGCACAATGCATTCTCGGACAAAATTCTCGACCTGGTAAAGGACGCCCACGAAAACGGTGAGCCTATTTTAAGAAGCCTTGAGTACAACTATCCTCACCGTGGATACGAGAGAGTTCACGACACCTTTATGCTTGATGAAAATATCCTCGTTGCTCCCATTATCGTTAAAGGCCAGACCGAGAGAGAAATACCTCTGCCCGAGGGCCGTTGGCTCGGCTTTGACGGTAAGGAATACATAGGTGGCAAGAATATAACAGTAAGCGTCACCCTCGCCGACCTTCCTTACTTTGAGAAAATTGGGTAAAATCACGCCAGGGGTGTGTATATCATCAATTTCGCAGAAATTGTATATCATCCGCATCTTAATGCGGTATATCATCATTGCGAAAGAGGATACAGCCTGCGGCTGATGATATGCAGACTTCGTCGGATGATATACAGACCCAAGGGCTGATTATATGCCATTGCTTTCGCAATGGATAAAAAAGATATTTTGGCTTTTTAACCGATGGATTTGAACCCACACATAAAATAAATGCTTTTCGACCAGTGGGAGAAAAGCTACATCAGAACCTTTTCACTATTCACTTTTACCTAATACTTAATCGACAAGTTTCGAGTGAAAAGTGAAGAGTGAAGAGTGAAGTAGTAAAAATCGACAAGCTTCTGTCGAAACTTGTCGATTTTTGTGAAGGGGCGATAAAAAAGATATTTTTACTTTTTCGTTTGGAGTTGAACTTATGTGCTTAATTTGTAAATTTGTTTCTCGCTACAACAAAAAGTTTTAACAAAATCTTTCAAACATACCGAAAAATCTTGAAAAACT
>JAZSMN010000112.1:0-2753 GCA_045535925.1 Eubacteriales bacterium | reverse complement strand
TTTCTTATATCTCGTCCTCAAAGCCCGAGAGCAAACGGGGACTTCCGTCTGTGTACATACTGTCAATACTAGAAGCAAGACTGTTTATCATGCCTATAACCTTGGAGTAATTCATTCTCTTCGGTCCAATAACACCGACAGCCACTCTGCTGTTACCCACCCTGACATTCTTGAATATCAAGGTAGTGCCCTGCATAACGTCCGAGTCGCTCTCCGTGCCGATATACACGTGTATTCCGTCGTCGCCTGTGGTGTGGCTTGAAATAACATCCATAAGCTTTTCCTTTTCCTCAAGGACTCCGAGAAGTCCGCGAAATCTGGACATATCCGAATATTCGGGATATTGGAGAAGCTTTGTGATACCCTCAAGTCGAAGGTCGCTCGAGTCAAGCTCGTTCATCGCCTCGCAGATAACCTTGAGTGCCGGGTGAACAATACCACCCCTTGTGCCCATAAGTGCCTCGATACGCATCTGAAGGGGCATATTTATCTCTGCACCTGTGATATTTACAAGGTAGAGGTTGAGTGTATCGATAAAGCGGCGGACAGTATCCTCGTCGATATTTACATTCACGTGGACGGTCTTGGTCTTTACTATATCACCCTCAAAGGTGAGCACCAAAAGGAACTCTCTTGGACCAAGATAAACACCGGCAAATCTATTTACCCTCGCACTACCGGCCCCCGACTTGAAGGCTATGCCTGTATAGTCCGAGCAGGTGGAGGCAATTCTCGATGCCTCGGCAAGAATTTCATCCATCTCGGTGAGCTTGCAGCGGAGCTGCTCACGGATAGTGTCAATCTCGCTACGAGTGTTGCTGTACTGTCTTATAAGAGCATCGACATAGAGCCTGTATCCTTGCTCGGAGGGAATTCGACCTGCCGAGGTGTGAGGCTGAATAAGGTAACCCATCTCTTCCAGCTCTGCCATCTCGTTACGAATAGTGGCAGGCGAGCAGGTAAGCTCGGTCATCTCGGAGAGGTATCTCGAGCCGACAGGTTCGCCGTTCTCGATATGAGCATCTACTATTGCCTTGAGTATCTGCAATTTTCTCGGTGTAATTCTTTCTTCTCGCATTTTACCTCGCTTTCCCCCACCCTATAGCTATTAACAGGACAGGCACTCTCTTTCAAATATCCATAGAACGAAACAGTCCACTCTTTAAGTTTTAGCACTCAACTCGGGAGAGTGCTAACCTTTGCACTAATAATATATATCATTTTCCCCACCGTGTCAAGGGTTTTTACTAAAAATATTGTGAACATTTTGTTAACATTTAACCCTTAACCACCCCGAGTGCTAAAATCTTCACCCCCTCGACAAAATCAACCAATACATAACAAAACTGTGGATGCAAAATTCAATTCCTTATAAACAATCCCCTAAAAAACAAAACATAAAAACAAAAGTCCCTCCACAAAACACAAATAAAAAACAAAAGCGTGATGCTCGACAGAGCATCACGCATAAGTGCCTCTATATAGAAAGTGACAAGCACTTTCCTACATATTTATTATATATAAGATATGATGTACCATCCCTTGCTTACTTTCGGTTATATTTTTATAAACGGTTTGTAAGCAAATAGGACCGTGGCTATTATTTTGCGTAGTCCACCGTTCTTGACTCACGGATTACGCTAATCTTGATTTGTCCGGGATAGTCGAGCTCGCCCTCAATCTTCTTGGCGATTTCGCGAGCCAACAGACGCATTCTGTCATCGTCAACAACCTCGGGCTTAACCATAATTCTGACCTCTCTACCCGCCTGGATAGCAAAGGTCTTTTCTACACCCTCAAAGTCACCTGCAACCTCTTCGAGCTTTTGCAGACGCTTGATATAGTTCTCCACGTCCTCTCTTCTTGCGCCGGGACGAGCCGCAGAAATGGCATCCGCCGCCTGAATGATAAAGTCAAGGGCAGTCACCGACTCTATGTCGTTGTGGTGTGCTTCGAGTGCGTGGATAATTTCCTTATTTTCCTTGTACTTGGTGAGTATATTTATACCGAGTTGGATGTGCGAGCCCTCAACCTCGGCGGTGATAGCCTTACCAATATCGTGCAGAAGTCCTGCTCTCTTTGCCATAGTGACATCTACGCCCATCTCGTCGGCGATTACGCCTGCGAGCATCGAAACCTCGATGGAGTGACGAAGAGCATTCTGACCGTAAGAGGTACGGTACTTCATCCTACCAAGAAGCTTGATAACCTCGGGGTGAAGTCCGTGAACACCTGTTTCAAACACAGCCTTTTCGCCTGCGTGCTTGATAGCATTTTCGACCTCTCTGCCGGCCTTCTCGACCATTTCCTCGATGCGGGCGGGGTGGATACGACCGTCGCTAACAAGCTTTTCAAGAGCGATACGAGCCTTCTCACGGCGAACAGGGTCAAAGCCGGAGATGGTGATAACGTCGGGTGTGTCGTCTATGATAAGATCCACACCTGTGAGCTGCTCGATAGTACGGATATTTCTGCCCTCTCTACCGATAATTCTTCCCTTCATTTCATCCCCGGGGATCTGAACGGTAGAAATAGAGATTTCGCTAACGTGGTCAGCGGCACAGGGCTGGATAGCAAGAGAGAGTATAGCTCTCGCCTTAACCTCGGCATCCTCCCTAAACTTTGCCTCATACTCTGCCAGCTTTACGGCAGTTTCGTGAGCGATTTCGCCCTCGAGTCACGAAACGAGTTCGGCAACAGCCTCCTCCTTGGTCATTCCTGCGATTTTTTCAAGCATGGCTAACTGACCGCCA
>JAZSMN010000129.1:0-6425 GCA_045535925.1 Eubacteriales bacterium | reverse complement strand
AGACCTCGCTTGTCAACCTTATCCCGGGATTTTACACCCCCACAAGCGGCGAGGTGCTTATCGACGGAGTGCCTACGGGCGAATATGACATTTCCTATTTAAGAGATAGGATTGGTGTTGTTCCTCAAAGGGCGACCCTGTTTAAGGGTACTATCCGCGAAAATATGCTCTGGGGTGACAAAAATGCCACCGATGAAGAGATTTACAGAGCGCTCCAAATTGCACAGGCAGACGGTGTTGTCAAGGAAAAGGGCGGACTCGATGCCACAATCGAGCAGGGCGGCACAAACCTCTCGGGTGGTCAAAAGCAGCGCCTTACAATAGCGAGGGCGCTTGTCGGCAGCCCCTCTATACTTATCTTGGATGACTCGGCCTCGGCGCTCGACTATGCGACGGATGCTTCGCTTCGCGCGGCTATTAAGAATATCGAGGGCGATACTACCGTCTTTATCGTTTCGCAAAGAGCCTCCTCGGTTATGCACGCCGACCTTATTATCGTCTTAGACGACGGTGTGGCGGTTAGTATTGGCACTCACGAGCAGTTGCTTAGTGACTGTGACATTTACAGGGAGATTTACCACTCCCAGTTTGGAGGTGCGGCAAATGGCTAAAGAAAAAATAAAGGCCAAAAAGGGCACCCTCAAAAAGGCGCTTAAATATATCGGAAAGTACAAGCTCCTGCTTCCCTTCTCTCTTCTTTTTGCCGTCATTACGGTTGTTTTGACGCTTGCAATTCCGCTTATTATCGGCGAGGCAATCAACCTCATAGTAGGCGAGGGGGATGTGGAAATTGCTCGCATATCTAACCTTCTAATTTTCGCAACAATTCTTATTGGTCTTACCGCACTATCCCAGTGGATAATGTCGGCTATAAACAACAAGATTGCCTACGGTGTCGTAAGGGATTTGCGTAACGATGCATTCAAAAAGCTTCAATCCCTGCCCCTCTCTGTCACCGACAACCAGGCTCATGGCGATATTGTAAACCGTATTATCAATGATGCCGACCAGTTTGCCGAGGGACTTCTTCTTGGCTTTACTCAGGTGTTTACAGGTGTGCTTACCATTGTCGGTACACTTGGATTTATGCTTTATATAAACTGGATTATCGCGCTTATTGTAGTTGTTCTTACCCCTCTTTCGCTCTTTGTGGCGAAGTTTATCTCCTCGCGCACTCACAGTATGTTTAAAGAGAGGTCGCAAAACGAGGGCGCACAGACCGGATTTATAAACGAAATTCTCACGGGCCAGAAGGTTGTAAAGGCCTTCTCACATGAGGACGAGTCGATAGAGGCCTTTGACCAGCTTAACGAACAGCTCGAAAAGAGCACCTTGAAGGCTATTTTCTTCTCCTCCTTGGTCAACCCGACCACCCGTTTTGTTAACAATGTGGTATACGCGGTTGTTGCCCTGGCGGGAGGCTTTATAGCCATATCGGGAGCAGGTGTTTTGGGTGCGGCGGTGCTCGAAATCGGACACCTGACCTCACTTCTTGCCTATGTAAATCAGTACACCAAGCCCTTTAACGAGATTTCGGGAGTTATCACCGAGTTTCAAAACGCGCTTGCCTGTGTTTCGAGGATATTCGACCTATTAGAGATGCCCTCGGAGGTGGCCGAGGGGCCCGAGGCTGGAGTGCTCACCGAGGCGGAGGGCTATGTTTCGCTGTCTGATGTTTCCTTCTCCTATAACGAGGCGCGACCTCTTATCGAGGGGCTCAGTCTTGAGGTCATCCCAGGACAGAGGATAGCCATTGTAGGCCCGACAGGTTGTGGCAAGACCACACTTATAAACCTGCTTATGCGCTTCTATGATGTGAACAGCGGTGCTATCCGTGTGGATGGTATGGATATAAAGGAAATAACACGCAAGAGCCTGCGACAAAACTACGGTATGGTTCTCCAGGACACCTGGATTAAAAACGGCACAGTGCGTGAAAATATCGTCATTGGCAAACCAGATGCCACCGACGAAGAGGTTATAGCCGCGGCAAAGGCATCCCACGCCCACAGCTTTATCAAGAGACTGAAAAACGGCTACAACACCCGTCTTGGTGAGGGTGGCGAGGACCTGTCACAGGGACAAAAGCAGCTGCTCTGTATCACAAGAGTTATGCTCGCCCTACCTCCTATGCTTATACTCGACGAGGCGACCTCGTCCATCGACACAATGACCGAGATGAGAATACAAAAGGCCTTTCTCGAAATGATGAAGGGCAGAACCAGTTTCATCGTAGCGCACAGACTCTCAACTATAAAGGAGGCCGACCTTATTCTTGTAATGAAGGACGGAAATATTGTGGAACAGGGTCGCCACGAGGAACTTCTATCCAAAGAGGGCTTCTATTACCATCTCTACAACAGCCAATTCGCCCACTAAAAATGCGAGGTGTGTATGAATAAAATATATGCTGATTTTTTAAAAATCAAGGAGTTTTTCACAGCACGACAAAGGGAGTATGTCCTATATAATGTCAAGCCCTTAAGCTATGGCGATGCCTACAGCGACTTCTGTCCTATAGAGAGATTTAGGGACGGCTTTTTGCTGGAGTTTGACCTGGACGCAGAGGACTATCCCGGGCTCTACGCGATAGACCCCTACGACTCATTCACCTTTAGCATAAACTGTGTATATTACGGCGACCGTATAGAGCTGACCGACTGCAACAGGACCTGGGAGTGCGGTGTAGAAGCCTTTGAGGGTACAGGACTTGCCGCGACTCATTATGATGAAATGGCGGCCTTTGTAAAAGCGCACGGCTACTCGCTTGGTGGTGACGAAAGGCTTGGTACTGTTATTAAAAAGGTGACAAGTGTAGACAGCTTTGTTCGTGATACGATAGAGCTTATACGCATTATGCTCACTATCAACCGTATCGACGAGGTGCCCCCCTATCTACACGAGGATAAGCCCGAGGTTGTAGGAGATATCGAGGCTCTTGAAGAAAGCTGGCTTAGCGAGGTGGCAAAGCGTCCATTTGTGGCTGGCGGCCCAAAGGTAATAGACCTCTCCCACCCTATTGAAAACGGTATGCCCGTCTTTCCCGGCGACCCCGCCCCCACTCTTGCCGGTGTGGGTGACTACGCAAAGAGGGAGTCTCGCCTAACCAATATCACAATGAACTCGCATACCGGCACGCATATTGATGCCCCCTCCCACTTCTTCCAGGGTGGAAGGACAATATCCGACTTCCCTGTCGACTATTTTGTAGGTAAGGCTTTGGTTATTGATTGCCGCGAACTTAAGAAGGGCGAGAATATCACAAAGGAGCTAATCCTTAAGTATGGAAACAAGCTCAAGGGCGCGGATATTCTACTATTCCTCACAGGCTGGGACAAAAAATGGGGTAGCGAGGAATACTTTATGGACTATCCTACCCTTGACTCCTTTGCTTCGGCCTATATATGCAAAAACAAAATCCGTGGAATAGGCTTTGATACTCCGAGCATAGACCTACCCACCGACGACTTGCACCCCTGTCATTTAAGGATATTATCGGATAACGATATTTTTGTCGTAGAAAATCTAAAAAATCTCGACCTTCTCGGGGATGAGCCTGTCAAGTTTGTAGCACTTCCCTTATATATCACCGATGCGGACGGCGCTCCTGCCCGCGTGATAGCGATTAAGGATTAAAACAAAAAAGAGAACAACGAGCTTACTCTCTATTTAGGTTTATTCCTATATTGGTGAGAGCAAAATTGTTCTCTTTTATTTTAACTTTATTTATAACTGTATTGAATTGTTAATAAGTTTGTGATAGAATTATATTAAATAAAAAAGATGGAGGGCGTATGTTTTCTCACAAGCGAATTTATAACACTATATTTAGCGTTGTCGACAAAAATGCTCTCCACAGAGATGAGTTAATAGATCTTGTAAGTAGCAAGCTCGTGGGCAAGGCGGTTTCGCCCCACGGTGATATAGGCAAAATAACAGCCACACGCTCCTCGGTGGCACAGGTGCTATCAGAGATGCTGGAAAACGGCATACTTAAAGAGGAATATGGCAAAATCAAATGTGCCTCCTGTCGTTATGTGGCTCTAAGAGCAGAGAGCCTGGAGAGAAAAATCCTCGAGCTGTTGCAGGGGGGAGGAAAAAACAAGGCACAGATACGCGCATATCTTGAGGCAAGTTTTGGCACAGAAAAGACGGCCACAAGCAAGGATGACAACACACTCTACTCCTTAAACGGTTATGTACTGTCAAGGCTTATGCGCTTTGGCATAGTGGGAAGCAAGGACGGTCTTTATTACATTCTGCCCGAAAAGGTGGCAAAACTCGATGATATTAGCGAAATGATAGCGCTAAAAGAGGACTTCCTTACCCGCATACACTCAAGAGGCGGTGAGTTTTTCGAGCACTATATTATGACCCTGCTTGGTAAGTATATCGAGTCCTTTGGCGTGACTGTGACCGAAAATCGCACAACAGGCGGCACCGCTGATGGCGGTATCGACGGAATTATATGCACTATCGGTCCTCTTGGCTTCAGAGAGAGGATAATGGTACAGGCGAAAAACCGCTTGGAGCTTAGCAACGAGACGACCGTTCGAGGTTTTTACGGAGCGGTATGTGCGGGCGGTGGCTCGCGTGGTATATTTGCTACCACCTCGGATTTTCACCCCGCGGCAAGCGAATTTCTTGACGGAATAGATAACTGTGTTGGTGTAAATGCCGATATGATTTTTAAAATGGCGCTCAAGTGCCAATACGGACTGAAAAAGATTAAGGGAAGCTACAAAATCGACAATAAGATATTATAATATGGAGGAATTATGGCTTTTATTAGTATAAATGAAGCAAAGGTTTACCTTGAAAATGAGATAGAGAAGGCGAAGGGAATGTTCGAAAGCCTGCCCGTCTCCGTCAAGGGCGATGTTTCGACCACATATAACGATACCGAGGCTGGAGAGGAGCTTATCGCTATGTTTGGTGCGGTGTCTATCTCTACCGAGGAGCTGGAGGAAAACGAGATTGTCTTTCTCTCTCTGGATGCCGAGGTTATATACTCGCCCTCTACCGATACAGCGGTGGTAGACACTACCCTCTTGGACGAGCGTCGCGATGAGTTTTTTGCAAGACTCTCTGAAATTCGCACAAGACTCGAAGGCTCGGACAATGTTAGCGCTACTATAAGAGAGCTTAACAAGGAAATGGACGAGCAGCTTCAAAAGGAATACGAAGAGATGCTCGAAAAGCTGAATGCATCAAGCAGGAGCAATCTTAAGTTCGCCCTTATTTGTACCGCTGCCCTTTTGCTTGTGGCGGCGATTTGCATCGCAATTAACCTTATATTCTAATATCTATTAAAGGAACAAATATGAACTACAAAGAAGCGATAGAAAAAATGACCGAGGTGCTCGAGGGAGCAAAGGAAGGCTTTGACACCCTGGGTGTTAGCACGAAAATCGAATACGACTATATGGACAGGGTGATGAATAGTATAGCTAGCCCCGAAAGGGCAAAGTATATCACCGCTACCCTGGTGCTCTCTACCCCCGAAATCAAGGAGGGCGAGGAATACTGTCTGTCCCTCGGTGCAGAAATAAACAGCGGTAAGGTCAGCGAGGACATCCTCGGCGGGGATATAGATAAATTCCTCTCGCTCGTAGAAGAGACCAAGGAGAGAATAGCCGCCTCTGACAATAGCGAGGTCGCTATACGAGAGCTGGCAAACGAGGCGAGCCTGGAGTTCCAGGAGCTGGTCGGTAAGATAAAAGAGAATGAGAAAAAGAGTCGCCTTACCTCTATTATAGGTATCGCTTGCGTTATTGCGATATTCGTTATTATAACAGCGGTATCTCTGTTTACAGGGAGTGGCGGATAATGGCGCTCGACTTTTCTAAATACACGCCAAAGCAACCCTCCAACTGTGAGAGCTGTGAGTTCTATATGTATGACGAGTATACCGAGGAATATTCCTGCTCCTTAAGCCTTGACGAGGACGAGATGACCGACTTTCTCTGCAGGGATACAGGGGGCTGTCACTATTACCGTTACTACGACGAATATAAGAGTGTAAACAAGCAAATTTAAGGCGGTAAACCGTCTGATAAATACAGGCATTTTTGCATGAAAGAGCCCCTATACCGAGGGGCTCTTCTCTTTTTGGATTTTGTCTAATATTTGTTAATTGGGGAGTGTTTTTGTAGCATTTTTATAAAATAGCAAAGATTTTTTGTGCGGAACGCAAAAAATATTTTTTCATCAAGTTTTAGAAAACGGGAGAAAACGAGAGAAAATGAGAGAAAACAAGAGCTTTGGATTTCTAAATCGTTTTGGGTAGAAAAAATATTAAAAAACCTATTGACAAGTAGAGGGCGATGTGTTATAATTATCGGGCTTGAAAAAAGAATTTCATCCAAGCGATGAAAACCAAAAATGGAGGAAAAGAAAATGTCCACTTATATGGCAAACGCACA
>JAZSMN010000243.1:0-4559 GCA_045535925.1 Eubacteriales bacterium | reverse complement strand
TCTGGCTATTCTGATTGTTCTGTCTGTTCTGGTTATTCTGATTGTTCTGGCTATTCTGATTGTTCTGGTTGTTCTGGTTGTTCTGGCTATTCTGGTTGTTCTGGTTGTTCTGGTTGTTCTGGCTATTCTGGTTGTTCTGGTTGTTCTGGTTGTTTTGGTTGTTTTGGTTGTTGTTCATAATAAACATCCCTTTCTTAATTTGATGCAAGCATAGTTTTGACCGTATTCGGACAAAATATACACAAATTTTTGGGGAGTCGTTAATATGCTTTTAATACAAAACGGACTGGTTTTCACAATGGAAACCAACGAAGCAACCTACGTCGATTTGCTGATAGACAAAGAAAAAATTGTTCAAATTGCGAAAAAAATAACACCCACCGAAGGAATGAAAATCATTGATGCCTCCGGCTGTCGAGTCTATCCCGGTTTTATCGACGCCCATAGTCATATAGGAATTTCGGAAGAAAAGAAGACCAGCCAAGGTGATGAATGCAACGAAGGAACTAACCCTATAACACCTTGCGTTCGTGCTATTGATGCAATCAATCCAATGGACGGTGCATTTCACAACGCGCTGGCTGCCGGTATCACAGGCGTAATGGTAGGGCCGGGAAGTTCAAATCCCATAGGAGGGCAGTTTGCTTTTGTAAAAACTCACGGCAGGCGAATCGACGATATGATAGTTATGGCACCCTCTGCTATTAAGTTTGCCTTTGGTGAAAACCCTATGACAAACTACGGTACGAATGGAAATATCCCATCTACTCGTATGGGAATTGCATCGTTGATTAGAGAGGAATTAACTTTAGCAAAGCAATATTTGAGCAACGGAAATGGAGCAGAGAAATCCTTTGCTATGGAGTGCTATCGGGATCTGTTTGAGGGGAAAATCCCAATGAAAGCACACGTGCACCGTGCAGATGATATTTTTACTGCCATTCGTATCGCCGATGAATTTGGTTTGGGACTCACGCTTGACCATTGCACCGAAGGTCATCTAATCGCCGACGCCATTGCACAAAGCGGTTATCCGGCTATCGTCGGTCCTTCTCTGGCATCCCGAAGCAAGGACGAAGTTAGTCTTTCGGATTTTAAGACGCCGGGGGAACTTCAGAAAGCGGGCGTTTTAGTCGCACTAACCACAGACCACCCGGTATCAAGAATTCAATACCTTCCGCTCTGTGCCGCACTTGCCGTAAAGGAAGGTATGAGCGAATGGGGTGCCTTACGTGCAATTACGATTGACGCAGCACGCATATGCCGTGTAGATCACAGATTAGGTAGTTTAAGCGAAGGGAAGGATGCCGATATAGTCATTTATGACGGCAATCCATTACAAATCTCCTCGTCTGTAAAATACACAATAGTCAACGGACAGATAGCCTGGCAAAGAAAGCCATCGTAGTCATAAACAGGGTTTTACAATTTTCCCTTCCCCTTTGGGCAGCAAAGAGGCGTGAGGATAGCTTCACTTACGAAATAAACTTCACTGCCCACAAGGGCAAATATAGTTTTAGCGTGATGTCGGTTAAGGGCATCACGCTATTGCGGTTGATTGTTTTTTTGCTTTTACTTTCGCTTCAATTAAAAAACTAAAATATACTATCTTTTTGTGCTATAAATGTCAACCAATGTTTACAATCAACATTCCTATGATGCCACAAACCGCACCGATAAGTCCGCCTGCTACTACGTCACGAAGGAAGTGATAGCCAAGCAAAACTCGACACGCCCCCAAGGTTATGCCCAAAAGCAGGACAACCGCACCAAGGACAGGCTCTACAAAGCAGAGTGCGGCGCCTATCACAAAGGACGAGAACACGTGACGGGAGGGGAAAGACCTGCCACTCTTTTTAGGCTCTAATTCTCCGAGCGAGGACATATCGTAAAGCTCCCGTGGCCGTGGAGCAGCAAAAACCGAGCGAAACACCGATACGCCTATAAACGGCACGAGGGTGACGACTGCAAGCTCGAGCATTAAAACCGTGTTGCCAACGGCACATCCCAATAGGACGAGGGCAAAAACGAGGGCGGTAAACATAGTCGAAAAGCGGCACACACCCTCAAGAAACAGGGCAAGCCACTCTCTTTTATACACCGCTTTGATGTAGTTTGGCATCTCGGCGAGTGTCGAAGCTTTGTCAAGTTCTTTATCCATTTTTCACCTTTCTCCTCTCTCTGATACCTGTTATAAGCTTTTTAAGCGGCTCGGCGAGGAAGAGGTGCATAAGAAGGGGAAGCACCACAGTCGCGCCCAGCATCACAAGGAAGAACAAGGGGTCGGCAAGCACATAGGCAAAGCCAAAGAGCGACTCTCCCAAAAGCCCCTCGACAAGTATCGCGCCGCCACCGATAAGGGTAAGAAGCACACCTGCACCAACTGCCACAAAGCTTCTCCAACGGGTGAAGGGACGACAGATAAACCACAGGTTTATATATCCCGCGAGGGTTGCCGCAACCATAGCCACCGCATCACGCACAGGCCAGAAGTCAGCTCCCGCCACCTTGCCACAAATAAGGATAGCAACAATAGGCAAAAACATAGCCAAGGCGGAGGGCAGACTCTTAATAATAATTCCGTCAAGGAAGGCTCCCTCGATGCGCTTTTCGTTAGGTTCAAGGGCAAGAGCCACCGAGGAAATACCGATAACTACAAGCTCAAGGAACATAAAGTTGTTTGTTCCGAAGGGGTACTTTGTCACGGTCACAATAGCGAACAGTGTGACAAGGATAGTAAATATCGTCTTCATAAGGAAGAGGCTCGCGGACTGGCGCACATTGTTGATACAGCGTCTGCCCTCGTTTACCACATCGGGCAGGGAGGCAAAGTCCGAATTCATAAGGACTATCTGCGACACCTGGCGCGCCACCTCGGAGCCGTCCGCCATAGCGATAGCGCAGTCACTTTCCTTGAGGGCGAGGGTATCGTTTACACCGTCACCGGTCATAGCGACGGTATGTCCCTTGGCTTTAAGAGCCTTCACAAGGAGCACCTTTTGCTCGGGGGTAACTCTGCCAAACACAGCGTAAGAGTCCACCAATGCCACCAAATCCTCGTCGCATATATTCTCGCAAGAGATATAATTTTCGGAATTTATTATACCCACACGCTGGGCAATAGTTGACACGGTTGCCGCGTGGTCGCCCGAAATAACCTTGACCGTCACGCCCTGACTCTGGAAACGGGCGATGGTATCACGAGCCGAGGGTCTGATTCGGTCGGCAATGGTTATGATAGCCACAGCCTCGCCACGGAGAGCCTCGCCGTCACGGAGGGAGGGCACACGAACAAGGACCAAAACTCTCTCGCCCTCTTTCGCACGGGCGTCAATCTCGGCATCCAGCTCGGCGGAAATATCGCAGGGCACAAAGTGGGGAGCTCCTATGGCGTAAGAGCCAATCTCGGCAATATCCACCGCCGAATACTTTCTTATAGAAGAGAAAGGCACGCGGCTACGGAGCTCGCCCTTTTGCTTGCCAAACCTTGCGATAAGCGCCTTGCTTGTCGCGTTTATTCCGTCCTCCTCGCCCTCAAGGTATGAGATAATTCGGCCAATCTCCTCGTAGGACGTGCCGTCGAGCGAGCGGACAGAGGTAACCTCCATTGTGCCGTCGGTTATAGTGCCGGTCTTGTCAAGGCAGAGCACGTCTGCCGAGGCGAGCATCTCTATCGAGTACATATCCTGGACCATCGTCTGCTTTTTAGACAGCTTGATAACACTCAAGGAGAGCGTCAAGGTGACAAGAAGATACATTCCTGCAGGAATCATTCCGATGATAGGCCCGCTGGTCGAGCGGACTATCTCCTGCACAAGCAAAAGGCCTGTGTGGGTGCTGCTGGATGCCACGTTTATAGCATTTACGATAAAGGCACCGAGAGTGAGGGGTATCATCACAAGACCTATGGTCTTGATAAGCTTGTTCAGGTCACGGAAGAGGTTGGACTTTGGTGCTTTGAAGGAGCGAGCCTCCTTTTCAAGACTGTGCACATAGTTGTCCTCGCCAACCCTGTCAACACGGGCATAGACCGAGCCGCTGACAATAAAACTTCCCGCCAAAATACGGTCACCTGCCTGCTTTTTGATAGGCACCGACTCGCCTGTGATCATAGACTCGTTGGCCTCGCAAACACCCTCGACCACGATAGCATCACAGAGCACCTGTCTGCCGAGCTCCACACGCATAAGGTCGCCCATAACTATCTCGGAGGCGTCAATTTCTACAAGACGGCCGTCACGGAGCACGGTAGCACGAGGGTCGGTGGTAACAGAGAGCTTTTCCACCGCGCGCTTGGCACTCGCCTCCTGCCATATGGCGATAGCGATGTTGGGAATTATAACAAAGAGGTATGTAAGGTTGGAGATGAGTCCCACGGACACAAGCACCACCGTCACAATTGCGTATATAAGGTTAAACCAGGTAAGAAGGTTGTCGGTGACGATTTTCAGATAACTCTTGCCCGCATCGGTCTTGGCATTGTTTACTCTGCCGGCCACTGTCTCGGCACGCACCTGCTCCTCTGTCAATCCTGCGTGACCACCCTCGGTATAGCCACC
>JAZSMN010000184.1:0-12968 GCA_045535925.1 Eubacteriales bacterium | reverse complement strand
GACAATCCCACTGATACTCCTGACAATCCCACCGATACACCAGATAATCCCACCGAAAAACCCGGTGCTTCCGATCCTGATGTCATACCACCCGACGACGGCGAGTGCACCCACAGCTTTGGAGAATGGTTTGATCTTGGCGATATAAAGGTGAGAACCTGCATACTCTGTGGCATTGATGAGGTTTCCACCAACAGGAAAGACACAACACCAAAAACCGACTACACCCCTGTGATTATCATAGCTGCTTCGGCAGTTGCCCTTGTGGTAGCGACGGTTGTTGTCATTGTTGTTATAAAAAAACGCAAGGTTTAATCGGTACAACTAAAACGACGGTTAAATCTCCGATTAAAAAGCGCAAGGTATAATCTAAAAACAATATAAGCCCTGCCGTAGTGATGCGATAGTCAAGCATCACACCTTACGGTAGGGCTTTTATTTTACAGTGTAGATATTATAGTTTTTCTACAATTTGATATTGGGTAAATCGGACTAACAGCAATGTTGTTTGCAATCTTGCACAAAAAATAATATTTGAGGCAAAAAGATATTGACAATTTGAATAAACTGTGCTAAAATAATCTAACAATATCAAATGCATCTTTCCGTTTTTCTGTATCAAACTCGGAGGGGTGTATTTTTAAATTTAAGGGACAATATAGCAAAAGATGTTATTTTGAAAGTGAGAGAATATATGAATAGAAAATATAAATTATCTACCGCCCTTGACGTTGATGACCTTTTGATGGAGTGCACCAGCTATGCCATTCGTTTGGCAAACGAAAAATATGGCTTTGAACCCCCTATGACTATTTACGAAAAGGTTAGCTGGGACAAGACGGGTACCCGAATGGACAGCATTTACCCCTACTTTGATGACCCGGAGTTTTATCGTACACAGCCGGTGTACGAGGGCGCCCGTGAGTTTGTCCGTAGGCTTAGCCAAATGACCGAGGTGTTTATCTGCACCGCCGTACCACCTCAGTTTATGGGTATAAGGGCACAGAGGCTTATGGAAGAATTCCCCGAAATTCCACAGGACCATATCTATATGGGAGCGCGCAAGGATAATATCCACACCGACATATTGTTTGACGATGCTATGCACAATATACTTAATTCCGGTGCAAAGTATCCTGTTGTAATGCGTCGCCCCTGGAACCAGGAGGCGACAGGAATGCTCGCCGTCAACAATTATGAGGAATTCCTTAAGATTGTTGAAATTATTGCCGAGAGCTATTCTATTAATCATACAGAGTCGGTTGCACAAGGCTCGGATATCGTTGTGCTGGTCGGTCCCTCCAGTACCGGAAAATCCAAGCTTGCCGCTCGCCTCTTAGAGGCAGATATGGGCTTTGAAAAGTTGCCAAGCTACACCACCAAGGACCCGACAGCCTTGGAGGAAAATGCCTGGTATCAGTATATTTCCCTCGGTGAGTTCAGGCAAATGTGTGAAAGCGGCGAGTTTCTCCAGTCGACAATGTACGCAGGACACGGCTACGGCTCGAAGAAGCAGGATATACAGACTATTCTTTCGGGGGGCAAGCGCGTCTTGACTACAATGGATATCTGTGGCGCAATGTCGCTAAAGGCTCATTTTGATAATGTAACCACCATTTATTTAAGGCGAGATAAGAGGTCTATTATGGCAAATATCCTAAACAAAAATTCTTCTGTCGACGATAAAATAAACCGCTTGCTTGCTCTTGAATATATAGACCAGAATTCCGAGCTTTGTGATTTTGTGGTTGACTTTGACAATTATGACGATGCCCTCTTGCAACTAAAAAGGATTTTAGGGCGATAAAAGTGATAATTGGTAAGGAGATTTATTATGCGTAAGGAAATAGAGGTCAAGGTAAAAGACCTTGTAGCCTCGGATAATATAGCGTTGGTACAGGACGCAGCAAGGCTACTTGAATTTATTAGGGGCTATGCAGGTGTCACCCTTGATTTTTTCGGGATAGAGGATGCAACGAGAGAATTTATCCAGGAGCTTTTTGTGGGATGGCCCGAGGAAAACCCAGCCGTATCGATAAGCGTCATCAATGTTTCACAGAGAATTGAAGAGAGGATAATCGAGGCGCTAAGTAACAAGTGATAGCCACCCGTGTTAAATAAAAAGAAAAATACACCCCCAAAGGGCATAAAACCTTTGGGGGTGTTTATATAAACAAATGTTTACAAAATACTGATTACCAGTACATTTTCCATTCGGGATTCTTAAGTCTTAAGAGTGCTTCGAGGTAGAAGTAGTCACCGTAGATAGCGCACTCGTCAATACCAAGGTCGAAGGGTATTGCGTGAGTTACGTGGTGGATAAGACCGTCATACTCGCGACCAATGTCGGTGGTGTAGTTGTCTATTACCGACTCTATCATCTGGTATGCCGCAGAGAGGAAGATTCTCTTGTCGGCGGAGTCCTCGGGGAGCATCTTTGCCATCTCTAAGAGGCCACAAGCCGAAATTGCCGCCGCGGAGGAGTCCTTGGGAGCATCCTCAATAAAGTCATAGTCCCAGCAGGGAACCATATCCTCGGGCAGGTGGTTGAGCATAAAGTATGTAATATTCTTGTGTACCTCTTTGAGGAACTCTTCGCCGGTGTAGGAGTAGGCGATGGGGAAGCCGTATACGCCCCAGGAGTGACCGCGTGACCAGCAGGAGTCATCGGCATAGCCCTGGAAGGTAAGACCTCTTACGGGAGAGGCATCCGCGGGATTGAACTGATAGTGGTGGAATGAGGATGCATCCTCACGAATAAGGAGCTGCTCGGTGGTTCTTGTGTGGTCAAGACCTGCCTGGTAGTATTCCTGGTTGCCTGTTTGCTTAGCACCCCAGAACAGAAGGGGAGCATTCATAAGCGAGTCCATCATGGTCCTACAGCCGTCGCCCTCTGCCCAGCCCTCGTGGTAACGGATAATAAACTTACCCTCCTTGGAGTAGCTCATTTTATAGAAATATTCAAGTGCATCAAGTGCCGCTTGTCTTGCATACTCGTTGCCTGTAAGCTTGTATGCGGCGATACAGGAGGGGGAGAATACAAAGCCCACATCGTGGTCATCCATGCCTATCTTCTCGTCCACTCTCTTGCGATAGGACTCGATATGCGACTCGGCAACCTCGCGGAAGAACTCGTCACCGGTAAGCTCGTATGCCAGCCAGTAGCAGCCGGTGTACATGCCACACTCCCAGTGTCTGTTTATACCCATAGGATACAGGAAATCCTTCGAGCAGGTAGAGGGGAATTTATCCCTGCCATAGCGAAGGGCAAGACCTTTGAGCTTTTCGGTAGCCGCTTTAATTGCATTATCAAGTTTTTCCTCGGGGATAGGACGAACCTCGGCAAATCTCTCGGGACGTGTCAAAATTACGTTCTCTTTAACCATAGTTGTAACCTCACTTTTTTGCACATAGGTGCGTCATTATATCTATAATAACCCAATTTTAATTAAATGTCAATAAAATACAGTAAAAAGTCCTCCCAAAAATAATTTTGTTAAAATATATAAAAATATCAAAACAAACTAGGATACTATTGTTAAATAAAAAGATTGATTTTTTCCGTGGTTTGTGCTAAAATATGTTGTTAGGAAATAATTGATTTATGCGAGGTATGTAATGAAACGTACAGATTTGAGAAACATCGCGATAATTGCCCACGTTGACCACGGCAAGACTACACTTGTTGACGAGATGCTTCGTCAGGGCGGTATATACAGAGAAAACCAGGAGATGGCAGAGCGAGTAATGGACTCGGGCGACCTTGAGAAGGAGCGCGGCATCACTATCCTTGCCAAGAACACCGCCATCTACTACAAGGACGTAAAGATAAATGTCATAGACACCCCCGGCCACGCCGACTTTGGTGGCGAGGTAGAGCGTATTTTGAAGATGGTAAACGGCGTTATTCTTCTTGTCGATGCGGCAGAGGGTCCTATGCCCCAGACTCGCTTCGTGCTTGAGAAGGCTCTTTCGCTTAACCACAGGGTTATAGTTGTTGTCAACAAGATTGACCGTCCCGACGCTCGCCTTGACGAGATTGGTGACGAGGTTCTCGAGCTCCTTCTCGAGCTTGACGCGACCAACGAGCAGCTTGACTCCCCGATGCTCTTCTGCTCGGGTAGAGCGGGTACCGCATCCTTCGACCCTCACACCCCCGGCACCGACCTTACCCCCTTGCTTGACACTATTCTTGAATATATGCCCGCTCCCGAGGGCGAGGAGGACGAGCCTCTTCAGCTTCTCGTATCCTCCATCGACTACAACGAGTTTGTTGGTAAGATAGGCATCGGCCGTATCGAGCGCGGTATGATAAAGCAGGGACAGGGTGTTGCGATATGCAACTTCCACGGCGACGGCAAGGCACGCCCCGCCAAGATTGTTTCTATCTATCAGTTTGACGGACTTAAGCGCGCCCCTGTTACCGAGGCGAGAGTGGGCGATATAGTTTGCTTCTCTGGTTGCGAGGACCTGGCAATAGGCGATACCGTTTGCTCCCCCGCTTGTGTGGAGCCCATCGAGTTTATCAAGGTTGGCGAGCCAACTATGGAGATGACCTTCTCGGTAAACGATTCTCCCTTTGCAGGCAAAGAGGGTAAGTTTGTTACCTCTCGTCACCTGCGTGCAAGACTTTACAAGGAACTGTTGCGCGACGTATCTCTGCGTGTTGAGGACGGCGACACCACCGACTCCTTCCGCGTAGCGGGAA
This sequence comes from Eubacteriales bacterium, assembly GCA_045535925.1. Taxonomy (GTDB): domain Bacteria; phylum Bacillota; class Clostridia; order Oscillospirales; family CAG-272; genus UBA1740. Next base: position 8,260 of record JAZSMN010000184.1, on the reverse strand, counting down.
GAGGAGAGATGCACCTCTCTATTCTTATCGAAAATATGCGTCGTGAGGGCTATGAGCTCTGTTGCTCCAACCCCCGTGTGCTCTTCAAGGAGATTGACGGAGTAAAGTGCGAGCCTATCGAGGACGTTATTGTGGACGTGCCCGAGCAGTATGTGGGTGCGGTAATGGAAAAGCTGGGCTCGAGAAAGGGCACACTTGTTGATATGCAGCTTAACGGCTCTCGTCAAAAGCTATTCTACAGCATTCCTACCCGTTGCCTCTTTGGTTACCGTAGCGAGCTTCTCACCGACACCCGTGGCGAGGGAATTATATCCACCATCTTCGCAGGCTACGAGCCCTTCCGTGGCGAGATTAAGACCAGATTTACCTCTTCTCTCGTTGCCAGCGAGAAGGGTGTTTCCACCACCTACGGCCTCTACCAGGCACAGGATCGTGGTCCTCTGTTTATCGGCCCGGCTACCCCTGTATATGAGGGTATGATAGTTGGCGAAAACCCCAAGCCCGATGACATTGAGGTAAATGTTTGTAAGGAAAAGCACCTGACTGCTATTCGCTCCTCCGGTGCAGACGAAAAACTTACACTTATCACCCCTGTCCAGCTCTCCCTGGAGGAGGCTATCGAGTTTATCACCGACGAGGAGCTTATCGAGGTTACACCCAAGAGCATACGCCTTCGTAAGGTTATTCTTGATACCCCCAGCCGCAAGAGAATGCAGGCACAGAAGCGCGCCGCACTCAAAGAGCAGGGCAAGTAATTTAAGCCTAATATCTATTAAGTCCCGACGATATTCGTCGGGACTATTTTTATTTACCAAAGGGAACCGGAAAAAGACGGTTAAAATTTACTCTTTTATAAAAAAGGTAGAAAAGGCAGTTTAATTTATCAACTTTTTCATAAAAGAGTAGTGAAAATACAGTTTAATCTATTCCTTTTCCCGTATTTCCTTGATGGTTGACTTAAGATATAGGACCCCGAGAGGGATAAGGGGTAGGAGCAGTAGAGCGCGAGCAACTATCTGCCCCCTAAACAAGGCGAGAATGAGGGAGTACGCAAGCGCAAAGGCCACACTAACAAGTGTAGCCCCCGAAAGAGGGACAAATCCCGTATCCCGCCTTAATAGATAAAGCCCCGCCAAGGCGAGCACCGAGTAGGATAGAAGCACCACCACTGATAAAAGTCGCCAGTCAAACCCCAACAGCAGAGCCGAGAGCAAAACCGAGGTCAAAAGGGCAAGCATAGAGGGTAAGGAGCTGCGCCCCACCCTGGGAAAATTGCTCCTTATAGTTGTAACGACCCCGGACAAAAACATAGGCACAACCGACAGTGCGAGCGGATATATGGCATACAGGGCATCCGAATATTCCCTCGGCGCAAGCACACGCAGAAGCTCTGGCGCTATGGCACAGACGAAGAGCAAGCACAGGGCAATAAGCTTTAAGGAAAGGTCTAAAATCCGCCGAATTTTTAACACGTCCCCCGACTTAACCCGTCTTGTCAGCCACGGACCGAGGGCGGACAGAAGGCTTGTGCTAACCATTGTCAGCGACAGACCCACCGAGGAGGCTACCGAAAATTTGCCCACCTCTGTCGCGCCATAGATACGACCGAGCATAATCTCGCCAAACCGAATTAAGAGCGATACGCACATATAGTGGGGTAAAAGTGGCAAAGCACCCTTCAACAAATACGAGGTGGTCTCTTTGTCGAATAACCGAGGCGCCCTCTTTTGCATACTAATATATAGAGGCAGAGCCACAAGCAGATTTAGTATAAGAGTGCCATATATTCGCCCGTTTGCCCTCTGTCCAAGAACCGATATAAAGAAAATCGACAGCATAGGGGCAAATAAGGCGAGAATAATATTGATAAAGGTGACCTCTTTGTATTTGTACTCATACTTTAGCCTCGCGGTATATAAGGAGATTATGGCCGTCGAAAGTGTAAAGAGAGGAACCAGCGGTACAAGGCCTTCTCCTATTCCGCTTAATGAGGAAATAAAGGGCGCGAGGGCTAAAAACAAAATGCTAAAGCCACCCCCGAGAATTAGAGTAATTTTACACGCTCCCGACATAAGTGTATTACGCCTATCCGAAAATGCTTGTAGGGCGGGGTAGCATATAGCACCCGACAGCTCGAGAGTAAGTGGCACGGTTATAACCGTAGAAAGCGAGAGAAAAAGGGCATAGACACCAAAGTCCTCGGCACTTAACAGGCGAGTGAATATAGGAGTGCCAAGCATTCCTATTCCCCGCGCAAAAACCGTCGAGAAAAAATACCACAGCGATGCCGTGGCAGGCTTATTTAGCTTTAGTCTTTGTGCTTTTGTCTTTTGCATATCCTCACCTCGGATTTATTATTCCACACGGGGCTCGCTTTATCCAAAGTGAAAAATAAATGAAATAGGGGAGGATAAAATTTGCAATAAAAAAGAAAAATAGGAAAATTGTACAGTTTTTATGCAAGAAAAAGAGGAAAAACTTGCAAAAACCTATTGATTTTTAGGCCCAAGTGGTGTATAATTGTTTCATTATAAATAACTCGCACGCGTGCGACAGAAGAGGTGTTATTATGTTCAAGTTAGATTATCTTAACGATTTGTATGAAAGAGTTGTAAAGCGCAACCCCGGTGAGAGCGAGTTCCACCAGACTGTAAAAGAGGTGCTCGAGTCTGTCGAGCCCGTACTTATTCAGCGCCCTATCTACATAGAGAGCGGTGTCCTCGAGCGTATGGTAGAGCCTGAGAGAATTATCAAGTTCCGTGTTCCGTGGGTTGATGACAGCGGCAAGGTACAGGTAAACCGCGGATATAGAATTCAGTTTAATAGTGCAATCGGTCCTTACAAGGGCGGCCTTCGTTTCCACCCCTCGGTTACCGAGTCTATTATCAAGTTCCTGGGCTTTGAGCAGACCTTCAAGAACTCCCTGACCTCGCTCCCTATGGGCGGTGGCAAGGGTGGCTCCGACTTTGACCCACAGGGCAAGTCGGATAGAGAGGTTATGGCATTCTGCCAGAGCTTTATGACCGAGCTGTGCCGTCATATTGGCGCAGACCTCGACGTCCCTGCCGGCGATATCGGTGTTGGCGCTCGTGAGGTAGGCTACCTCTTCGGTCAGTACAAGAGAATACGCAACGAGTTTACCGGTGTCCTTACAGGCAAGGGCATCCCCTACGGCGGCTCGCTCATTCGTCCCGAGGCGACAGGCTTTGGCGCGGTATATTACACCACCGAGCTGCTCACCCACTTTGGTGACAGCATAGAGGGCAAGACCTTTGCTATCTCCGGTTTCGGTAATGTGGCTTGGGGCGCTGTACAGAAGATAACCGAGCTTGGTGGAAAGGTTGTCACAATCTCCGGTCCTGACGGATATGTGTACGATCCTGACGGCATCTCTACCCCCGAGAAGATTGCCTATATGTTAGAGATGCGCGCATCCTGCCGCAACAGAGTACAGGACTACGCCGACAAATTCGGTGTCCAGTTCTTCCCCGGCGAGAAGCCCTGGGGTGTCAAGGCGGATATCCTTATGCCCTGCGCGACCCAGAACGAGGTCGGCACGAAGGAAGCAGAGCAAATCGTTGCAAACGGCGTAAAATACTACGTCGAGGTGTCCAATATGCCCACCACCAACGAGGCTGTAGCATACCTTAAGGCAAACGGCGTGGTAGTTGCACCCTCCAAGGCGGTAAACGCGGGAGGTGTTGCAGTATCTGGTCTTGAAATGTCGCAGAACTCTATGAGATACTCCTGGAGTGCCGAGGAGGTAGATGCCAAGCTTCGCACCATTATGAAGAACATCTTCTCTGCATCGCTTAAGGCGGCAAACGACTACGGTCTTGGCGATGACCTGGTAGCAGGCGCTAACATAGCAGGCTTTATCAAGGTTGCCGACGCTATGCTCGCCCAGGGTGTGGTATAAGTTATGGTTACCTTCGGCAAGCTATGATATGCTTCGCGCAGTTATGATTGCCTTCGGCAAGTTGTAAAACAAAAAAACACCACTTAGTCTTACTACAAGCTAAGTGGTGTTTTTATATTCAATAAATTAAATTAGTCTGTTGTGTAGTTGTCGAAGTAGCCCTGGATATACACAATAGGAGTACCCTTGTCGCCCGAGCCACTTGTGAGGTCACAGAGCGAACCGATAAGGTCGGTGAGCTGACGGGGAGTAGTACCCTCGGATGCCATCTGTCCAACAAGGCTGCCATCCTTTTCGGAAATCTTGTTCTTGATAGCCTCCTTGAGAGCCTCGCCCGAGAGCGAAGCAAACTCGTTGTCAGCAAGATACTTGAGCTTAAGCTCGTTGGGTGTTCCCTCAAGTCCCTTGGTATAAGCAGGGGAAACAACAGGGTCAGCCAGCTCCCAAATCTTTCCGACAGGGTCCTTAAATGCGCCATCGCCGTAGACCATAACCTCCACCATCTTGCCGGTAGCCTCGAAAATCTTAGCCTGGATAGCTTCAACAACAGGCTGGCAATCTCTGGGGAAGAGCTTAACCTGTTCCTCGGTAGCCTTGTTAGAGCCGAGTAGACCGTACTCGCTGTATCCGCTGCCATTAACAGGAGCGTTAAGAATTTCGTCAAGACCGTAGACAATCTCTGCACCTGCAGCGCGAAGAAGTCTCTTGGTTCTTACTCTTGTGTGAATGTCACAGTTAAGCACGTTCTTGGTGTATGCAAGAACCGCGCGAGGGTCATTAGCAAAGATAATCTCTGCCTCTGCACCGCACTGTTCGATAAGGGTCTTGTAGTATTCTACATAGTCAACACCGGTAAAGAGGTGTACACCATAGCCAAAGAGCTCGCGATATTTGTTAAGGTCAAGCACGTCAGAGTAGGGGTTGATGCCCTTCTCATCAAGCATATCGAGAGTGATAAGATGGTTGCCCACCTCGTCGGAGGGGTAGGAGAGCATAAGAACAATCTTCTTACAGCCCTTTGCAATTCCGCGAAGGCAGATAGCAAAACGGTTTCTCGACAAAATGGGGAAGATAACACCCACGGTCTCGCCACCAAATTTAGCTTTTACATCCTCTGCGATATCATCCACTGATGCGTAGTTGCCCTGTGCACGAGCGACAATTGCCTCGGTCATAGCCACGATATCACGATTTCTAATTTCAAAACCGTCCTCTTTTGCTGCCATAAGGACAGACTCGGTCACTATGTCAACAATGTTGTCGCCGCTACGAATAATAGGTGCACGAACACCGCGGGAAACTGTACCAACCATACGACTCATAGTTTTACACTCCTTTTTTGCGAACAAGCCGCAAACAGTAATAAATTTTTACCACACCATAGTATAGCATAAAATCTTACACTTGTAAAGAAAAAATAGATAAAAAAATCGATATAATAAAAAATTTTCTTTATTAGATAAAAAAAACAAGTCGTGATAAATAATTTTTTTCTAAATTGCTAAAAAATATGCCTGGGTTATTGAAATAAAAGCGAAAATTCGGTATAATAAAGAAAACAAAAAAGGAGTCTGAATATGAGTACAGTATATTTTTCTAAAACTATAACACCCGAGAAGGCTTTGGAGCTTTTCGAGCTTGTTGGTCGCGAGCTTGGTGGCAGAGTAGCAGTAAAAGTCCACTCTGGCGAGGTCGGTAACCAAAACTTTATTCGCCCCGAATTTTGGAAGCCTCTTGTAGATAGGGTAGGTGGCACGGTTGTCGAGTGCAACACCGCCTACGGTGGCGAGAGAAGTACTGCCGAAAAGCATAAGCGCACGATGGATAGACACGGCTGGACCTCGCATTTTAAGGTGGATATCCTGGATGCCGAGGGACCCGACCTGGTGCTCGATATCCCCTGTGGCAAGGTTATAAACAAAAACTATGTGGGCAAGGAGATAACGAACTACGACAGTCTTCTCGTCCTCTCCCACTTCAAGGGTCACCCTATGGGTGGCTTTGGCGGTGCACTCAAGCAGATTTCCATAGGAATTGCCTCCGCCTTTGGCAAGCAGTTTATCCACGGCGCGGGCGACATAGAGGTATTCTGGAATGCCGACCACGATTCCTTCCTCCGCTCTATGGCAGATGCCGCATCTTCTGTTAGCGAAATGTTCGGCGAGCGAGTGGTGTATATAAATGTTATGATGAATATGTCGGTTGACTGTGACTGCTGTGCTGTGGCAGAGGACCCCTGTATGGGTGATATAGGCATCCTTGCCTCTACCGACCCCGTGGCGATAGACCGCGCCTGTCTCGACCTGGTGTATGCCTCCACCGACCCCGGAGCACCCCACCTCATCGAGAGAATAGAGTCGAGAAACGGAGTGCTGACAGTAAACGCCGCCGAGGAGCTTGGCATAGGCTCTACCGACTACGAGCTCATAGTGGTAGATTGACGCCTTCGGGCAAAACAAAGCATAAAATGTAAAGGAATATTTGCAATGAAGCTGGACAAAACACGTATTATCGCTCTAATTATTCTCGGTGTAATCACCTTTTCGGTCGTCGGCTTCTTTGTCTACGATGCTATCACGGGTGACGGCTTTAACTCGTCGGCTATTATACGGATTTGTATAGTTTTGTTTGCCGCCCTAGGCTCGCTTGTTAAAATACTAAAGGGGGCTAAGAAAAGCGGTCTAACACAAGAGCTTATTATAAACTACCGAGATAGCTACTCGCATATTATAAGGGACGGATTTGTAGACCAGTCGAAGAAGACCGAGGATTTCTTCACCGCCCTTATGTACATTAACAAGGACGAGTATGCACGCGCCAAGGAAATTCTAGAGCGTATTGACCTCTATTCCTGCCGTCAAAACGAGAGGTTTGCAATTGGATTTTTCATCGCCTTTTGCTATGCCGAAATGGGCGCGCGCAACAGAGCAATTGAGGAATACGAGAGCCTGCTTGATATTGAGGAGCATTATAGTGTGCTGTCTAATCTCGGCATTCAGTATCATAGAAGCGGACGCTCAAAGCGTGCTATCGAGTATTTTGAAAGGGCAACAAAAGCCAATCCATCCTCGGCATTCGCCTACAACAATATTGCAAACTGCCTCATAGAGCTCGGAGATTACGAGGGAGTTATCGCCCCCGCTCTAAAAACCGTGGAGCTTGACTCAACTATGGCAACCGGCTATTCTGCTCTTGCCGTAGCCTATGCTATGCTTGGCAACGAAGCAGAGAGCGAAAAAGCAATTCAAAAGGCCTGTGCTCTTGGCAAAAATAGAGCACAGCTCTTGGAAACAATAAAAAGGCTTCAAGCTGAGGAGTAATTACCAATATTTGTATACGATTTCCAAAGAGCAAGCACCACTTTGCTTGCTCTTTTTCCTTCCCCGTCACTAATTCATCGGTCTGTCAGCTTTTCGCTCTTTCCAATTCTTCGGTTTAATTTCTTTTTTCCTGCCACGAATTCTTTGTTTTTGTGCCTTATCTCTTGAAAACTCTGTATCAATGTGCTATATTTATTATATAGAAATATTTTAGCAAATCCGTCACAAATACCCATGGGAGGAGCGAAATGGAAACAAATAACAAAAAGGCCTGGCTGTATCTGTTGCCGGCCTTAATATTCATAGCGGTGTTTCTTCTTTATCCGCTTGTCGACGTTTTTATATATTCGGTGCTGGAAGAGTACAATTTTGCCTCGGGCGATTACACAGGAGTGGGACTCTTTAACTTCGAGTATGTCTTAAAGGACCCATACTTCCTAAAGGCTCTTGAAAACACCCTTATTTTGGTGTTTATCACCGTACCCGTGTCAACTATTCTCGCTCTTTTGATATCCCTCGGCCTGGCATCTATCAAGACACTTCGTAAGCTCTTTCAGACCATATACTTCCTGCCCTATGTGACTAACACTCTGGCGGTCGGCATGGTGTTTATGATACTCTTTGCCCCCACCGAGTACACGGTAGGTCTTGTAAACACGGTTACAGGCTGGTTTGGACTTTCACCTGTCGACTTTATTGGCGGTCCATACTGGGCAAAGATGCTCGTTCTTTCTATCTACACCATTTGGGTAGTCCTGCCATTTAAGATTTTGATTTTGACCAGTGCCTTAGCATCTGTGAAGCAGGAATACTACAATGCCGCCAAGGTTGACGGCGCTCACAAATTCCGTATCTTTTACCGCATAACTCTGCCTATGATTTCACCTATGATATTCTACCTTGTGATAACAGGCTTTATAGGTGCATTCAAGGCATATTCCGACGCGGTTGCCCTCTTTGGCTCTAACCTAAATGTTGCCGAGATGAACACCGTGGTTGGTTATATCTACGATATGCTCTA
>JAZSMN010000035.1:0-1672 GCA_045535925.1 Eubacteriales bacterium | reverse complement strand
GCATTTTGTTTTTCACGGAAACACCTTATTTTTTTGATGAGGACATTGACATTGACTTAATACGGAATCTACTGATTCCGCCATCAAAAAGTCATTTGCGATCACCCCTCCTATATCCTCCCCTTACCGTAGGGGAGGATTTTATATATAAATACTATTTGGTGTGATGGGCATCTAAGATGCAAGGTTACGACAGAAGTTGTCTTCTGTCGTTTTTTTTGTGATTAATTCGATTCGGAGTAAACTCCTCTCTTTCAAATACCACAACAATCTGCTATAGATACAAAAAAGCCTCGCACTTGGCGAGGCTCAAATATCGAATTCGGCAATTATGCACCGAAGTTATCGAACAAGATGTTCTCTGCAGGAACGCCGAGGCTGTCAAGCATATTGACAACAGCCGAAGCCATCATCGGAGGTCCACACATCAAATAGATGCAGCCCTCTGGCTCGTCGTGATTCTTCAGATAGTTCTCGTACAACACATTGTGAACGAAACCTACCTTATAATCAACACCTGCAGCATCTGCAGCTGGATCGGGACGGTCCAAAGCCAAGTGGAACTTGAAGTTGGGGAACTCCTTCTCGATTGCTGCAAAATCCTCCAAATAGAATGCCTCCTTCAAAGAACGAGCACCATACCAGAATGTAACAGGACGCTTAGTCTTCTCTGTCTTAAAGAGGTGCATCAAGTGGCTACGCATAGGAGCCATACCAGCACCACCACCGATAAATACCAACTCCTGAGTATCAGGCAAATTATCAGGCAAGAAGAACTCACCGTAAGGACCTGAGATAGTGATCTTATCACCTGGCTTCAAAGAGTAGATATATGAAGAACATACACCAGGATTAACCTTCATAAAGCCACCGGTAGCACGATCAAACGGAGGAGTAGCAATACGCACGTTAAGCTTGATAACGTTACCCTCGGCAGGATATGTAGCGCAAGAGTATGCGCGAACCTGAGGCTCGGGGTTAACCATCTGCAAATCGAATACGTGCATCTTCTCCCAATCCTCGCGGTACTCAGGATCAACGTCGATATCCTTATAGTTCACAGTGATTGCAGGCACATCAATCTGGATGTAACCACCACTGCGGAAGTTAAGATCCTCACCCTCGGGCAACTTAACAACGAACTCCTTAATAAAGGTAGCTACATTGTGGTTAGATACAACCTCGCACTCCCACTTCTTGATAGAAAGAACTGAAGCAGGAACCTGGATCTTCATATTCTCCTTAACCTTAACCTGGCAGCCCAAACGCCACTTCTGCTGGATCTGCTTGCGGTTAAAGAAACCTGTCTCGGTAGGCAAAATCTCGCCACCGCCCTCCAAAACCTGACACTTGCACTGTCCACAAGCACCCTTACCACCACAAGCCGATGGAAGGAAGATACCCTGTGCAGTCAAAGTGTTGAGCAATGTAGAGCCAGCCTCGACAGTCAAAACCTTATTACCGTCATTAATGTCGATAGTAACATCTCCCGAAGATGTCAACTCTGCCTTTGCAAGGGGACGCGACGCCACCAAAAGCAATGATACAACAAGAAAGACAACTAACGCAACAACAAATGTTAAAATATCAATTTCTTAACTCTTATTTAGGGCTACAACTTAATTCCAGAGAAAATCATAAATGCAATACCCATCAAACCTGTGATGATAAA